>CATLVA010000024.1 GCA_950060715.1 uncultured Oligoflexia bacterium
TTTGATTATCATATTTGATTAAAATTACATTAGCGCCTATTAACGGATCCCTATTTTTTATATTCACAACATATCCTGACAACTCAACCGGTGAAGCGCCAAGAAGGGTAATTGAAAAAGAAAACAGATAGATTATTGTATTGATGTATCTTGACATATAATAAAAGGGGGATATTTTTAATATCCCCCTAATTACATTATAAATAAAGTTAGAAATTATTACCAATCCTATAGTTTTGGATTTCCTTACCCTATGATATGGGGGCCAATCGTTTTTGAGATGAGTTCGCAGGTCGAATATTTAAAAGCAACTGAATTGAATAAAAATGATGTAAGGCCGGAAAATAAATCAAGCCTACTTTTCTATCGAGGAATTGATGCCGTTCCAAGGCATGCAAAAGAAGCAGTTCTAGAGCTGTTTTCTAAACTGCAAAAATCTAAAAATATCTATGATCGGTTTATAAAGGTTAAGTTATTGGAGGATGAAAATTTTTATAGCTTCCTAACTGCCAATGGAGTGGTATTAAATAAGATTTTAGCTGCTCAAAAAAGAGAGTTTTACAAAGACTTAATGGAAAGTGAACGCTTTATCTCTTTTGCAGTAGTCCACTTAATGAATATCGGAGCGTGGGATCGAGATTTTTTGGCAAAAGTCGTAGAAAATGAAAACAATAGAATATAGCCAACCACGCTTCTATCATTTCTCCAGAGATTCGATAGAGCTAGCGATCGTAGCTTCAGAAATATTTCCTAACACCAAATCCATATGTGATTTTTATGCCGGGAGTGGGGTTGTAGGAATTGAATTTTCTTTTAGAGTTGATCAACTTGATGAAATGGTTTTTATTGAGAAAAATCGAAACTATCGAGAGCATATAGAGCGGAATATCGGTCAACTTAAAGGCGGCTATAGGACAAGTATTTATTGGGATAGTTCGCTTCCTTGTGATCTTAAAAAAGATACTTTAATCTTGGCCAATCCCCCTTACTTTATTAAAAATGATGGCCGGCTACCTCAGGACCTTGATAAGCGAAATTGTCATTTTATTGAAGAGGCTCAATGGCAGAGTTGGTTGCATCAAATAAGAGACTTTCCACATCTTTTTCTCGCTCGACTAGATCTTCCTCATATAAAAGAATTAAAATTTGAGCTGCATAAAGCGCTAGATGCTAATGTTGGAATCATTAGCTTAATATAAATTTCTTTAATGCTTCTCTTACATCTTCGTCTTCTATATCGGCAATGAGTTCATCAGCTTTTTTTACTAATATTTTGTACTGAGGAGAGTGAGGGTGAAGCTTTGGTTGGCTTGGGGCCTGTGTCTGTTTTTTATGTGTCTGCTGAACGGCTTGAAAATCATTATGGACGAATTTAATTCTTTGAATTCCTCCCTCAAAAGATGGGAACGCATCATTAATTTTTTCGATTATTTTCGGAGCGAGAAAACCAAGTTCTTGGGCAAAAATACTGTGCTTGCTGCTAATAAAAAGAGTTTTTTGTTTAATCTTCAAAGGCAAAGTATTTGCCGCCATGAAATCACCTACAATTTCAGGCCACTTCTGCATGAGGTGTATAAAGCTAAATACACCATCAGACTTGGTATAATATCCCTTTTGCGAACGCCAATACCGCTTTTTCTTGTCTGTTGTATAGACTTCTTCTGGACTTTGCTCATTGGCGAGAATATCGGCGATGGAGAGAAATTTCTTCATATGTCCTAACATAGCACAGATAAGGGCGTTTAATAAATGACTTTGTGCGCATATTTGTCGACTTGTTCTCCATGCAGTAAATAGTAAGTATGGGAAAATATTTATTATTACTAATTTTAATGAGTTGTTCTGGCTATCGTTTCCAAAGTAAAAGCAATCCTTTCGCACAATACGGAATACGCTCTATATCAGTTCCTATGTTCTACAATAAAAGTAACTTTGGAGACGTATCGGGTCCATTTACTAGAGAAATTTATAAAACACTATTAGAGTTTAAAAATCTAAGGCTATCTGAACCTACTGAGAAATCAGATGCTGTACTCATTGGGGTTTTAGAGTCACGGCCAAAAAAGAAAGAATCGATTAAGAATATCAATAGTAAAAGAGCCGAGAGTACTTTTGGAGATGGAGTTTTAGGAGATGATAGGCAAGATTTCTTAGTTCCATCGGTAAACCAGCTCAATTTAAGGCTAAGAATTATTGTCGTAAAACATCCCACTCCAGCAGAAATAAAGTTCTTTCAGACTCAATTAAGTAAGCAAGTCTTGAGTTCAAAGGTTATATTCAATGAATCGATTAAATTGCAACGAAACTATTTACTAAAAGAGCTACGTGACGACGGTATAAAAGTTTTGGGGTCACAAAATCGTGGGGTTGAAAAGCAGCAAATGCAAATCTTAGCTGAAGCTGCTGCTTCTAGTTTTAAGGATATGATTCTCTATGCTTTCTAAGTCAAAAATTTGGGAAAATATTAAGCAATCAAAGTCGACCTGGAATAGTGAAGCTTCAATCCATGCGCTTTATTGCTACGATCAGTACGCGTTTAAATACTTTAAAGATGGCATGGGGATCAAGTTTCAAGTGGTTTTTGGAAATGAGATTACCGAGGATTGGATCGATCAAAAACTTAGAACCATGGACCTCTTTGGAGGAAGTGATAATTATTTGATTCACTTTGCAGAAGATATTTCATCAAATGTAATTGATCATTTTTTACAACCAGAGGGACTTCTTCTCGATAACTGCCATATCTTACTCAACTTCACTAAGGATAATGCTAGCTTTAAAAAGCTTGTTAAAGCAGACCACATCGATGGAATTCAGATTATGGCGCCTGCTTTTTGGGAAGAGCAAGAGTTACTTAAATTCATTGGCCAACAAAAAGCGGTTTATTTGGGCTTCGAAGAAACTCGTCATTTTTGCGAAAATGTTCCATTTGAGTTTGGAAAGTATTCAGATGTTTTAGATCAATTGAGATTGAAATCGAGTGAAGAAAATCAAATTACAATAATGGATATTGATGAGGTACTTACTTTTAGTAAGTTTGATCAATTCAAATTAGCCGAGTTATTTGGAGCCAAGAAAATGGTTCCTTTCTATCGTCAGTTCTTAGCACTCGCCGAAGAAAGCCAAGACTTTTATGGTTTTCTCTACTTCATGAACACTCATATGCAGAAAGTTTTCAATCCAAATTATGGAGAAGATAAGAAAAAACTTTCCAAATATGATAAGCAAATCCTTCATCAACAGAAATTATGGAACTCCGAACAAGCTGCCAGAGCGGCGAATTACTTCAATGACCTATTGTCACTTTATAAAGCTGATAAAACAGGCTTTCTAGATAAATTGCGTTCGGATTATCTGAAAGTCTTAGTGCAAGCCTAAGTATCTAAAATTAAAAGGTTTATCATTCGTTAACTTTGTGGTGTGGTGCGTAAAATTTAGCCGGTCTATTGGTTCAAATTACATGACATGTTAGAAATTTATTACACAAGACTATGCCATGGTGGTGTGATCTGTAAAATCAAGGTGTTATGAGCATAAAAAAACTCACAGCAGTTGGCTGTGTATTATCTTTTTTCCAAATGGGGCAGGTCTATGCAGCTGACCATATTGGATTTAATGTTCATAAAAAAGGACTAGGTAAGGTTCTTGCTGCCACTGTTGATTATTACCTAACAAAGAATGCTACAAGTAAATTTGTAATTCCCGCGAATCAAATTTCAAGAAGTATGTCTGAAGAGGCATTTTATAGTAATCCTGTCCTCGATACGATGAATAGCTTTGTGAGTATCTCTCAAGGTGGCGCTTTCAATTACACAATTAAATGGGAAGATATTTCAGTAAGTTCAGTTTTTCTCAAAGATGAAACTGCTGTTTATCACGAAGCCCATGGTAAGAAATTTAATACGGCACTTGGTTTGAAATTTTCACAGATTGAGCTTTCGACCCCTAAGATTGAGCTGTGTGAATTCTATGATGAAAATGAAAAACGTTGTGATGAAACTCGTGGTTTTTATGGCCGTTTTGAAGATGTAAAAATTGGCCTAAAAGAGGGGAGTGATTTTTTCGCTCTACTGACAACTTCTGTCGATATGTCAGAAAATGGGATGAAACTTCAATTTGGTAAAGTCACGACTAATTTAGAACACGATACCGAGAAACAAAAAAATATGGATTTTTCAACCGAAGATAAAGAACCTGCTTCGCTTGATTTCAATTTTTCTAATTTTTACATGCCTCCTCCAGTACTTGAAGTAAATGGAAGAAGAATCGAACTTGACGTTTCTGCGATCAAAGACGTTATCCTGTCACAAAAATCATATATAGCTAGTTCATTAACAAAACTTTTAGGAAATTTTGTTGCGCAAGACTTTGTTGGAATCGTAAATAATGTCCTTATTACTGAGCTTCGCGATTTTCGCTCTCGCATCTCATTAGTTAATTACAATCGTGAAGAACATGTAAATCAAAGGGTAAATGAACTTTTAGAAACAAGTCCCGGGGACGCTTATCAATATATTCGCGATTACGCAGGAAAGCCTGGGCAAGATGCAACCTTTTTTGAAAAATTCAAATACATTTTTCGCATGCAAGTGTCTCAGGTTTCTAGTTACTGCGAAATCTCTAAAATTGACACTCCATCCTCTCAAGATTTGTCTGCATTTTTTTATACGAATCTAAATTTAAACAATCTACCGTTGGTTTTATCTCCTAATATACTTAACGGTAGAGAGAAATTAGGTGCCATAGAATTCGATAAAAAGGATTTAAAGTCTGATATTTCAATTGCAGTATCAGAATCCTATTTAAATGGATTGTTAAAGCTGGCAACTCGCTCAAGACTTTTGAAAGCTGCATTCAACGAATTTGTTCAAATGAAGGGCGTTTATATCGATGGTCTCAATGTTCATTTTATTCCTTCAGAATTAACGGCTCCTCAGAACTTAAAAGTCGTGGCCAATATGCGAATAAATCTATCTCAACTAGAAGTTGAAGACTTCTGGAGCTTTGAAGGGATCTGGAGTTGGATAAATAATGGAGTTGGCTCGCTAATTGAAGGCGGTGAAGTCTGGTTTCCTTTAGAACTAGATTTTATAATTATGCCTAACGAATTAGAAGAGGAAAATACAATTGCTCTTAAAGGCTACAATATTTTAGAAGGAGAAAACTTTAAAAACACTTTGAAATATCCTAAGAAAAACATGAGCCGATCTGTTGAAAAAGGAATTCACGAGAAATTAGTAGAGGTCTTAGGAGAAAGCCTGAATAAAGAATATGAAATAAATCTCACAGATTTTTTAAAGATGATTCCGGGTTTAGAACTATCTGCAACCCACTTGAGGTTTACAAAATCTGGTCATGCTGTGATTGGCATTAACATAGAAGATCTAGATCTTTCTGATATGCATAGAAGCTTATTGAGAAAAGAGGAGGCTCCTCTGTGATGAAGATTTTTTTAAGTGCAGTATGTTTACTAACTTCAATACAAATTTGTGCTCAGGATGTAACGATTTTTTCTAAAACAGAAGCGCCTTGGAATATTTTTTTAATGGAGAAGGCGAGGGCATTATTTGATAATATTGGAAAAGAAGTAGACTACCGTAGTTATACCTATACTGAAGATGAAATTAGATATGACAACAGTACAATCGAAGAGTTCTTAACTCCAAGTTCAAATGAGTTTTTATCAAGTATCGAACATATCTCTGGTTTAAGTATTCTCCATATAAAACCAGAGCTATCAATTAAAGATATTGAATACAATCTTTATAATATTTCTCCAGATATTAAAGTGCGCTCAATTAGTGATGGAGTTCAACTTGAGTTTGATATTAGTGTGAACGGATTAGATATCAACGCAAGTTCAGTTGATCTGAATTTCATCCTCCCAGAATTGGTTTCAAACGAAAAGCTTACAGTCCTTGAAGTTAAGATGTTAAAACCACAATTACAGTTTGATCGCTCGTTGACGATGGATTTTAAAGTCATTGTAGATATTTCGAAAATCAATGATGAATTTGAAATCAGTGTCGTTGAGGTTGATACATCAAAACTTGTGGCACAGTTGAGTGAATCAAAACACTTATTTAATATTGAGATAGAGGATTTATATATTTCAGATGTTAGTCTAGATGTTTTTGGACGTAGGGTTACGGTCGATCCAGATAAAATTAGAAACACCATTAATCAAAATCAAGAACTTTTAAAAAATGTAATTGTGGATCAAATGGCCAAACTGATTGAAAAAGATGGTGTGAGTGCAATTGTAGGATCAATAGAGAAATTTAAAATACCCAATAGACTCTGGTTCAACACCACCAAAGAGGATGCGATAATTCCAATGAATTTAGACGTATCAGCTGTTTCTAAAATTAATGAAAAAATAGTAAAAGTCGATATGAATGGTAAGTTTTGTACCGCAGCTGATTTCGATGAAATTGGCGAGGATTGTATTGAAGATAGGGAAGTTGTTGCTCGTAAAGTTTCTCGCTCTGAAGATGATATTCTTCAAGCGATGGAAATGGCAAAAAACCGAGTAAACGCTCAGAATCAAGCCGTCGTTAGTGTTGATGAAGACTATCTTACAAGACTCCTTACTGCCATCGATGAAGAAGGTATATTAGAGGAAATTAAAAAGGAACTAGATATTGAAATTGGGCCACAAGGTGCAATGATAAGATTTGATCGCACAGGAAGACAAGCAGAGCTATATGTAGATGTTCTAAGTCGTGTAGGAAAATGGACGGGGCGACTAATTTCTCAGAGAACCCTTAATTTTCCCATAAAGCTTATCCTCGATTTATCGGTAAAAAAGATTGTCACAGATTACGAAGATGAAAATGGTGTGATTCATGATCAGGTAGAACTGCCTCATCTTGTTTTTAAAATTAAGGATGTGGATATTAGTCATAAATTGATCCGCTATGGGGTCCCTGAATATGGCTTCAATTCTAATTTAGGCTACACAGTACGCTATGGTTTAAGAGGTCTGGTTGTAAAAAAGATCCAAAGAGAATTATTGAAATACGATGCAGAAACTCAAATTTTCTATGACGAATATTGGAATGGGGTAGAGCTACCTCCCATCGTTTTTCCTTTAATTAAAAACCTCGAATTAGATCGTCTTGATCTGGAAAGTACGGGCAAGGGTAAGCTCTTATTTTTGTTCCAAGAAAAAAATTATCCGGGTTCTAAATAACTTTGGCACTCGCTTGCACAAAAGAGTAGAAGAATACTGCATTTGGATCTCTGGCCACGAGGCGAAGTTCTTTTTGGGCCAGATCAGCAGTTTTCTCATCAATAACTTCTTCTGTAACGAGCTGTTCTTTTGCGCTCATAAGTAGCTCTGTCCAGTACTCTATCGTTTCACGTCTCTCATCTGGCCTTCTATTATCAATATGCCAAGATTTAACTTTTGTCTGAATATCAGCAAAACCTAGCTCTAGGAGTAAGTTACCCAGCTTAGCCCCAACGAATGGATCACCTGCATTTTCATACTGGTAATCATTAAACGCCATCCAATACTTCCATAAATTAGGAGAGTAAGGATCTAAGAAAAATGAAGAGTTCATGACTTCGGTAACGTATACAATTGAACCTGGTTTTAAAACTCTTCTAACCTCGCTTAGAACTTTTTTCGGTTCACTTATATGTTCAAGTACCCAACAAAGAAAAGCTCCATCAAATGAATTACTATTGAAATCCATATGAGTAGCATCCATCTGCTTGTATTCGTATCTCGTTTTAAATTCAGGCATCTCTGCTAAGTTCTTTTTAGCCGCTTCGAGCTGTTTATCATTGAGTTCGATACCGGTAAGTTTCATTCTAGGAAAACGGCGCAACAAAATTTCAGATTGAGCACCAACGCCTGACCCAACTTCCAGTAAATGTTCTACTCTTGAAAGGTTAACTCCATCGTAAACTATCTGTTCTGCAAATTGTGCCTGCGTACGAAGTCTGTTTTGTTCTTCTTGTGAGAAACCGTGGAGGTATGGAAAATCTTTTGGATCATTCATTTTTAAGTCCTTGCGCAAGATCTTTTGCACTTAAGAATATCTCTCGAAGGCTAATGCCTCCAATATAGTTTCCGAAAATTCCCAGCTCTTGCCAAGGTTCATTTTTCAGTTTCATTATAGACCTGTATCTGTTGGAATCGTAAAGAGGGAGAGCTTTTTCCCATGAGTGTTTCAAAAGCCCTTTTCTGTTCTGAAAGATATGGGAAAGCCCTAAGCTTTGCAATTCATCTTCAAGAGTTTGTTCTGGTTTATGAGACGTGGCCATAATAAAAGTATATGAATTGAGACCTTTCTCTTTACGCTGTTTAGGAAAAATTGCCCAATTATTTAGAATCCCTCTAATCTTTCCATTATAAACTTGTGGAGAGAAGAGGCACCCGAAGCTATCTTTCAGTTGTTCGAGGTTTTCTGAAGTTATAATCGTAACAGGTGTAACTGGGAGATAACTTATTTTATTAAGAGCGTTAGCCTTTACTAAAGAGCTAGCAGAAATTAACTCAGCGGCAGCATGTGCATCGGTACAGATGATACAGTTTTCTGGCAGTTGTTTTATATCATCACCCAATTGAATATGGTCTCTGAGCTCATCTTGAAATGCTTTTATTAGACTTCCCATTCCCGCAGGAAAACTAATACTGGTATATCTTTCTTTATTTTTTGAGGCCTTAATTTGTTTAAGAAATGAAAGGTATGTGGTCACTGTATTAAAGTCTACTTGCTTAAAAAGAGAGGCTAAATGGAGTTGTTGGCTGTCGGCACCATAAACACCAACCATTACCGCCCCAAAGAGCTCGCGATTTACAGCAGAAGTTCCAAGTGGTGCTAAAAACTCAGCCAAACTCATTTCTTCATGAAATCTTGGTGGTCGTTTCGTGAAAAAATTCCACGCAAGGATAAGGGCTTCTCTAAACTTAATTGGAGGGCTGGCAAATCTTCGGTCTCGATAGACTTTCTTTTTTAGTTTGGGTTGTGCTCTCAGGATTTCTAAATTAAGAGGACGTAAGTCTTTTATCATTGAATCACTCACGTAAAAAGCATGAGCCCCAGTTTCTCCATTTCCTGCACTTGTTTGAAGAGAATCGATCTTTCCACCGGGCTTAGACTCTTTTTCATGAATGATAAAAGGAATACTATTTTTTTTAAAGAAAAAACCTAAGCAGAGGCCTGAAAAGCCTCCGCCTATAATGTGAATTGTTTTTTTTGCATTAACCTTGCCTATAAAGCATGGTGCATTGAGAGACATTTAAACCTCTTTTAAGACCTCTTGAAGATCACCTGATTCGAACATCTCAGTGATGATATCATTTCCGCCCACTAGTTTACCTTTTAGATACAACTGTGGAAAAGTTGGCCAGTTAGAATACTCTTTAAGACCTTGTCTGATGTCCATATCTTGAAGGATATCAAAAGTTGAAAATGACTTTCCAATATGCTTTAGAATTGCAACCGTGTTGGCTGAAAAACCGCATTGAGGAAATTCTGAATTTCCTTTCATGAAAAGAACGATATTATCACTATTAATAATTGATTCGATTCTTTCTTTTAGTTCACCTTGAACATCTGCAGGTGAAACTTCTTTTGTTGTTGCTATATCTTGATTTAAAATCTTAAAAGGATTTTCGTTTTCGCTCATATTTACTCCTTATTTGCCTTATATTTTTCCATTGTCATTGTTTTGATTTTTACCGCGTGAACTCTTTCCTGAAGAGGTTCTTTGAGTATATCCATGATCATTTGGTGTTGATCAATTAACATTTTTCCTTTGAATTCATCACAGGCCACCAGTACATCAAGGTGATCCATTGTCCCGGTTAAATCTCCAACCTCTGCGATAGAATTAGGAAGTTTTTCTTCAATTAGGTTTTTTATCTCGTCCATTGGTGTCATTAGTGTGAAACCTCAATCATATTACTTGTTATTAATGTTAAAACACGAATTACAGCAGTCGTAACTCCTAGAGGTTTATGCCATTTTCTGATGGTTTCGTCACCATTGTTTAATTTTGTTCCAGTATATAGCATCGTAAAATACAGAAGCACCGTGCTAACCGCTAATGATATATGGATGTTAAGTATCATCGGGTTGGTCATTGCTTTGGATGCTGTATTAATGGCCTGTCTTGTGAGTTCAATTTGTGCTACGACTAGCAGATCCCAAAAAATCACAATTTTCATGGTCTTTACATGTTTAAATCGGATTTTCCTTTGTGAGATTCCGTAGAACATTAAAGCGACAATTATAAATG
>CATLVA010000025.1 GCA_950060715.1 uncultured Oligoflexia bacterium
ACAGCGCCCCCGCCCTGTTCGACACCGCAGTGGTTGCGACCCCCGCAGGTGACCCCCTGGCAGAGCGGCTGCTCTTTATGAAGCAGGTGGACTGCCTGGTGCGCTGCGGCACTGCCCGCCTGCGCCGCATTGCTGCAGTCAATGGCTCCGCATCCCAACTAGTGCGCCTCCGCTGCATGCAACAGCAAGGGAAGATGTGGTATTTTATTCAGGAGAGCGGAGAGCTGGTGTCACCCAGCGCCTCATCGGCGGAGTTTGTCAAAAAGTTCTGTCTGGTGCGGGACGACGAAGCTCTGGTTACCCAGTACTGCGACTACCAGAACCTGTCCGAGTCCAGCAGCTGCTCCAATGATGGCAACGTTTAGGCCTGCAATAATTTTATCGAGTGTAGGATTCCCCGTCATGAATCTATAATATCATAACGGGGAAAATTTGGTTATATTTAGAGATATTTTTCCGGGTCAAGTGGAGTAAAAGGTAGTTCAAGGTCACGAGCTACTTGCTCATAAACAAGATTTCCTTTGTAAATATTTACTCCTAAACGTAGTGGCTCGTCTTGCATAATTGACTTTTCTACTCCGTTTTTTGCCAGCATTCTAGCGTATTTTAAAGTCACGTTAGTTAGAGCGTAAGTTGAAGTTCTTGGAACAGCACCTGGCATATTTGCTACACAGTAGTGAACAACTCCATCAACTACGAAAGTTGGATTTTCGTGAGTCGTTGGCTTACAAGTTTCAATACATCCACCTTGGTCTACAGCAATATCTACAACAACTGAACCGTCTTCCATTTTGCTTATCATTTCGCGAGTTACAAGCTTAGGAGCTTTTGCACCAGCGACTAAAACAGCACCAATGACAAGGTCAGAGTTTAAAACTGCTTCTTCAATATTTTGTGAGTTTGAAAATAGAGTTGTAATTCTGTTTTCAAATAGATCGTCCATTTCAGCTAATCTTTTGGTATTTAGATCAATACAAGTAACATCTGCACCCATACCCATGGCCATCTTAGCAGCGTTTGTACCAGCGATACCACAACCAATGATTGTTACCTTTGCACGGTGAACACCTGGAACACCTCCAAGAAGAATCCCTTTTCCACCTTTGTCTTTTTGTAAGCACATGGCACCAACTTGAGTGGCCATTCTACCAGCTACTTCTGACATAGGTACAAGTAATGGAAGAGATCCATCAGGGTATTGAATAGTTTCATAAGCAATACAAGTTGCACCTGACTTCATAAGACCTTCTGTAAGATCTTTATCTGCTGCAAGGTGAAGATAAGTATAAAGGATATGGTGAGGTCTTAGAAGAGCGATCTCAACTGGCTGAGGCTCTTTAACCTTTACAATCATTTCACCAGTTGCAAAACAATCTTCAAGTGTATCTAAGATTTTTGCTCCCGCTTCAATATACATTTCATCAGTAATACCGATACCAAGTCCAGCTCCCTTTTGAACAAAAAGCTCATTTCCATCTTGAACTAATTGTCTTACTCCAGAAGGTACAAGACCTACACGGTTTTCATTGTTTTTAATTTCCTTAGGCACTGCAATTTTCATATTGACCTCATATAAATAAATGTTTTCCTCACTATACAAAAAAATCCGATTTTGAACACTTTAAAATGGCCGAGATGATCAAAAATCTGAGCTTTAACACGAAGCACGATCAAACTTGCCAAGGTTGTGAAATTTTTGGAAAAAAGGTTATAATTGGTCATTATTCATAGAGGGAGCATATATGCGGCAGCTAGTTTTAGGTTTTGTTGTTTTTGGCCTTTTGGGGTGTAGCCACCACTCATCGACTCAGGGGAATTCCTCTCATGAGCAAGGTCAAAATAAATCGGGTATTCAGTTAGAGGTTTTCGAGAAGACTTTAGACAATGGTCTTAAAGTTTTAGTTGTGGAAAACAAGAAATTACCTGTTTTTAGTTTCTATTCGTATTACAGAGTTGGTTCTAAATTTGAAAAGCCAGGCACGACTGGATCAAGTCACCTGTTAGAACATATGATGTTTAAAGGTGGAAAGAAATATGGGGCCAATGCGTTTGATGAAATCGTCTCTGGAAATGGGGGACGAAATAACGCTTATACTACAAATGATCTGACTGTTTATTATGAGATGCTTCCAAGTGAGCACTTCGAGATCATCGCAGATGTAGAAGCCGATAGGATGCAAAACCTTCTTTTAGAAAAAGAATCTTTTGAAAAAGAACGTTATGTTGTTCTAGAGGAGAGAAAGCTTCGTTATGAAAACTCAGACAGAGGTAAGCTATATCTACAAATGATGAAAGAGCTATTCGTGGGAACTCCTTATGGTTCATCGGTTATTGGAGAAGTTGAGGATTTAAAAACTGTTTCCCGTGATAAGGTTTGGGATTATTTTCAAAAATTCTATGCTCCAAATAATGCAGTTATTCTGGTCGTAGGTGATGTGGATCACGATGATATCTTCTCCATTATGGAAGATAAATTTGGAGACATTAAGCAAAATAAGAAGCTCAAAGAACAAAAGAAAACTCTTTTAGGAGAAAATGGGTTTGATTTTAAAGTAAAGCTTCCAAAGAGAATTGCGTTAAAAGGGACTTCACCTAATCCAAATTTTTATATGACTTTCAAGGGAGTTAAAATTGGAACGAGAGACGGGTTCGCTCTTGACATTCTAAGCTCTGTTCTTGGTGATGGTGAAAGTTCATACCTAAATAGAAAATTTGTTCTTGGTAATAAACCACAGCTATCAGGAGTTTACGCTGCAAACATGACTCTGCAGGAGAGTGGAGCGTTCTTTATTGGTGGAGAGCTATTAGAGAAAGTCGATCAGAAGAAATTTGAGTCAGAACTGAAAGATACCTTGAATAAGTCTTGTGATGAAGCACTTTCAATGCGAGCGATTCAGAAAGTAAAAAATCAGTACCTCTTCTCTATGGTAAATGAGTTAGATACAAATTCTGGAATTGCCGAGTTCTTAGGCAATAGGGAAGTGTATTATGGAGATTATAATTTCTATAAAAAAGAAACTGAGACCTACGACTCTATAACAATTGAAGAATTGAAAGCAGTCTGCGAGAAGTACATCAAAGGACAGGATGCACTTACTCTTACCATTTGGAATAAAAATTAAGGATGATGACCATGAAAATAGCCTTGCTACTGGCGTTATTAAGCGCCAATACATTTGCAAAAAACTACTTAGACGAAAACGTCAAAAAATTTGATTGGAATGGAATTGAAGTTGTTTGGTTAGAAGATGATTCACTTCCTACCTATGATGTCATTTTCTATTTCGGTTCAGGTGCACTAGATGATGGGAAAGATAAAAGAGGTTTAACTGAACTTACTTTATCTGAAATCACCTCTGGAACTCCTAAATTTAGTCAGTCTCAGCTAGTAGAATCATTAGAATTTTTTGGTACTAGTTATGGGAGTCAAGTAACTCATGAGTTCAGTTCATTTGCAGTGAGTGGTCTTAATAAGAATTTTCATCCAGCACTTAAGCTTGTTTGTCATGTCTTTAATCAAACTCAATTTCCAAAAAATGAGATCGAAAAATCAAAGAGAAGAATTCTTTCTTCTATGAAAAATATGATTTCAAATCATGGAGCTCTTGCAGATCATGTTTTCAGAATCGAATCGATGAAAGACTCTGGATATGATTATCCGACAACTGGTTTTATGAAGTCTATCGGAAAGCTAAATTCGGCTGACTTACAAAAGAGGTTAGAAGACTTAAATGAGAAGGCATATAAACGAATTTATATGAGAGGGGATAAGACCCTTAAGGACTTAGAAAAAATAGTTCAAAATGATTGTAATTGGAAACAGGGTGAAAAAAGTACGACTCTTCCTGAAGTAAAAAAGGCTGTTGGTCATAAGGTTTTCCTAGTACCTGTTCCTAATGCTAATCAAGCCCAAGTTAGAGTTGGTCGAATTATGACTTCGAAAGAAGTGGGAACTGACGATCATGTACTGAAAAGTTTCAGTGGAAAGTTCTTAGGCGGAGGTTTCTCTGGTAGGTTGATTCAAGAATTAAGAGTTAAAAGAGGACTTACTTACTCTGCTGGAGCATTTGTTGCTGAACAAAAGCAGTACGGAAGAGTTGGTATTTCAACTTTCACAAAAAACGAGACACTTCTTCCTCTTTTAAATGCGATCAATGATGTAGTGGTTGAAAATTCAACTTCGGTTGATAAAAAAACTTTCACCCTCGCTACTAATAATGCGAAAGGAAATTTTCTACTTGGTTTAGAAAGTAGTTCAGACTTTTTAAAGAACCTAATGTATTTTGATCATATTGGTCGTTCATACGATGAAATTTATGAGTATTCTTCTGATATCGATGCGATCACTCCAGAGAAATTAGCAAATGAAATTAAAGCTAATTTTAATCTGCAAGAGCAAGTTATCGTAATTGTCGGAGATAAGAGTCTCGCTAAAGACTTAAAAGCGGCAGGCTATAAGGCTCAAATTCTAGATTACAAAGATTATTTATAAACAAGATTTAACCTTGGGAAAGTTCTAGTGACTTTCCTGAGGCCCTTCTTCAGTATGCCCTTCCATATTAATCTCTGCACCAGGAAAAATACTAATTGAATTGGCTTTAATTAGGCCTGAAATTTTAGCTGAGGATCTTGCTGTAAGGGTCCCACTGGCGTTAATTGATCCTGCAAATTCCCCAAAAACTTCAATGTCATGACAATAGATATCAGCGTTAACTTCAGCTCCACGCTCTATGGTAACTTTACCTATATCCTTCATTGTGATTTTACCTTCAACCTTGCAGTTTAGGTAAGTATCCCCTTGGAAGGAAAACTCGCCGTTTAGGTTTGAGTTTTTTCCAAGTAAGGAAAAGTTTAGATCTTTGAAGCGTTTATCATCCATAAATTACTCGATATTAAATGGGCCTATTTGTTGATAGAAAATAAGGTCACCAGTTTTTGAAAAAAGATAAATTTTATAACGGCTACTTAGTGAGGATATTTTTTCAAAACTAACCGGAGAAGGGCGAAGTCTTGAAAATGAATAATACTCACCTGAAGCATATTGAAGCTTTAGGTTTTTTTCGTTGAGCTCCTCTGGAGGGTAAAATTGAAGGTGAGGACCTTGATACTGAACAACTGACATATAACCAGTCAGTTTATTTTCAGTATTATTGAGCATGTTAAAGTTAAGTTTGATTTGTTTCTTTTCAGTTGTGACCTTAATGTCAGAGAGGGTCACCATATTTTGTCCACGTAGGTCTTGTGAACCAAGAGGAATTGTAAATAAACTCAGTAGAGATGCAGTTCCCTCATTAGTTGTCCCACCTCTAGATAACTTCCTAGTTAATTCTTCATTTGTTTTTTTCAGGTCTTTTAACTGTGCATTAAAAGCAATTTCTTGCTCATCTAATTGTTGTAAAATGGCTGGTTCTAATGCCTTGAGCTCACTTACTTTGTTCTTTAAAAAGATCGAGTAAAAGAGAGAGCCTGCTAAAAAGAAGATGATTAATGCTGGCACAATCATCAAAATATAACGTATCAACCTTTTGTTGACTTTGATATATTTTGGCGGAGCAGGTGTATTATAGACGATTAACGTGACTTCCTTAGATGGATCCTTAATCATTCGCTACTTCTTTTTTTTTTTAGACCATCAAAAAATCTCATTGAAGGAGTGAATGCAATATTTGCTTCCTCCGTTAACTTCTGGAAACCTTCGTGGACAATTTTCCACTGATAGTTTTGATCTTTTTTAAGATATAATGTTTTTTTACCAATATCATTGATAACTTCCGAAGTGTAATCTTGCTCGATTGTAACAACGGCATAATTTTTATAAGTTAAAGCTGAGATATTTCTAAACTTAATAATAGGACTGTCATTTCTAGCAAAAACAGCTCGCTTATATCGGCGATAAGCATAGAAATTACCTTTGCTACTAGTAAATTCATTAGGTGAGTAAGAATTGATATAAGTTTCAAAGTCCTTATTGACCCAAGCAGTTGACCAGTTTTGTACTACGGTCATCAAGTCTTCTTTATTCGTTTTCCAAGTGTCTTCAGATAAGAATGCTAAGTCTTGTACAATGACTACTGGTGTATTTTGAAGATCAATATACTGAGAGATATCTTTTAAGTCAGCATCAACGGCAACGACACAACCTCTTGAGTCAAGACCTTTAGAAACTCTTTTATCATCATCAGTTGAGTGAAGCCAAATTCCCCCTCCTGTTTTACCGTTCATTCTATCAATCACATTAGGGTAGTTTGTCGTAAACGCTCCAGCACCATAGATCAAACCAGTTTCACCATAACGAGAAATTAATTCTTGCGCTGAGTGAAAGTTTTGGAAGAAGTAAACTCCCTCTGGAGTTTTATGGTCTCCCTGAACTTGCTTATTACCAATAATTTTCCCTGTCGCAATTTGATACTTCTTAAGTAGCTTAGGAAAAGGCTCTGCGTATTGATATAGATACAAAGTATGAGTGGATTTTTCTACGACGATAACATGGTGAGTGAATCTCTGATCAAGCTGATAAATCGCCGATGGTAGAAAATTTTCAGCAAATGCTGATGTATATAAAAATAATCCGATAAATAAAGTCAATAATTTCATGCGCAAATACTCCGCAGGTCGGTGAATACTCTCTAATTTTAAGTGTAATAGATTTCTTTTTCAATGAAAATGATGCCTCAACTTGTCATCTTTTACCTACTTAAACATTCGAAATATCAATCTGTTAGAATAGGAGATATAGATTGGAGAATAGCGTGAAAATTTTTGCTTTAAAATCAAATAATGAAGAGTTCAAAGGACTCATTGAAGACTTGAAAGCCTTTGCTGAAGTGGATCTTGAGCAGACTGCCGATTCCATTTTTCTTAAACTTTCAGAATGTGATGCTATTTTATTAGATTTAGATGAACAGCAAAAAATTACAGATAAGCTGACTAAGAAAGTCAGGAAAAGCCATCCAGATCTTCCCATTTTTGTTCTTGCCAATAACCTGGATGCTAAAAAGCTTGGAAAACACCAGCAATCAAAATTAGCTCCAGATTTATATTTTCGATATCCAACAGAGCCTGAAGTCCTAGAGATAATGTTGTCAGAGTATAGGGACGATGATGATGTTCTGGTAGGAGAAGAACTGGCAGAGGAGGATTATAGCCTCTTGGAAGGACATCAAAAAACGAGTGAAGATTCAACGAATATCAGAAAAGTAAACAATAAGATCGACAGCGCATTCGAAGACGCCTTCTCAGATGATTTTATGGGAATGGAAATGGAAGCGAATCAAGTCGAAGTAGAGGAGGGTTCCGTTGAAGCCGATTTGGAGCAAGAGCCATTTGAAGTTTCGGCTGAGGAATTTGATTTGGGAGAAGAGTTTAATCTTGGAGAGGACGATTTGAACGACAATGACTCAGAAGATGGTTTTGCCTTAGATGATGAGGTGATGAGTTTAGATGAAAGTGAGGTAATGGAGCTTGGATCCGAAGAAGAAGATAGCTTAGATGAAGAATTATTGCCTTCCTCTGAGGATCTTGAATTTCCAGACGTTGAAGAAATAACAAAGAGTATACAACTTGAAATGGACGGAGAAAGTGAAGTTAAAGAATTTGCATTCGATAAACCTGGAGATGACAATTCGGACAGCATTGATGAGCTTGTATTGGGAGATGATGAAAGTGAAAACTCTTTCGTTGAAGAAGCAGGCCTTGAATTAGGCTCTGACGATGATTTTGAATTAAGCCTTGGGGATGATGAACTAAGTGTCGATAACTCTGCCGACGATCAGCTTGAAGTACTTGAAGAAGATGAAGGATTATCATTTGATGATGGCTCTGAATTAGATGATCTGGAGTTTAGCTTGGGAGAAGATAGTGATGACACTTCCGCTTCAGAAGAATCAGACTCCGAATTAAATATTGATGAAGGGACTGGAACTGCTATTTCTTTGAGTGAAGAAGAGGTCGATGAATCTTTTGATCCTTTTGCTGAAGATGACTCGCTTAGTTTGAGCGATGAAGATGATATTGTGGCTGAAAGCCTTGAAGCCAATGAATCCGAAGAAGATTTATCAGCTGTAGAGTTCTCTACTGGTAAAGGGGGATTTGAAATTGAAGAGGGAACTTTAGATGAAGGAGAGTTAGAAAATCTCTTTACTGAAAAGGAATCCAAATCTGACCTGGTTATCGAGCATAAGCAAAAAAACACAGAGGAACCAGAAGAGTTCTCTTTGTCTGAAGACCCGCTTGAAGAAGATTCATTTATGGAGCTAGATGATCCAACAAAAGTGGGGGAAGAGCTAACAGCATCGGCATTATTTGTCGATGAGAGCACAAAAATTTCTGCTAAAAAGTTACCTGAATCGCCGCCTGATTTTACCCAAACAATTAAGGCCAGAATTGATGAAATAGATGCCTTGGTAGATGATGAAGATGAGGAATTCGAAGAAGAAGCAACTATGGTGGCTCAAATGCCAACGCCAGCAGAGCTTCAGCAAGAACAAGATGAAGCAACTCAGGTCTTTTCTGGTGAAATTTTAAAAGCCACAGCAGATCAAGATGAAGACAAAACCAAAACTCATGTTAATGAAGACCTTATTGAAGCAATTGAGTCAGAGGATGATGCTGATCAAGAAGTTCACGTACAAAGTCGTGCTTCTCAAATGTATGTAAGTGATGACACTAAAGTTCAATATCAAGAGTATGTGAAGGATCGTGATGAAGAACTTATGCGCTTAGGAGAGACGATAAAATCTCTTCGTGCGGATAGAGAAGGACTTCTTGATCGAATCACTGAACTGGAAGAGTCTCATGGTCGAGAGAAACGGGATTTTCTCAATATACAGGCAGAATTGGATGAGAAAAAAATTGAAGTCGAAATTCTTAAAAAGAGATATTCAAAAGAGATAGAAGACATAAAGTTTCGTTTAGACTTGGCTACGGATAAAAAAGATGTTCTATCCGCTAAAAATAAGCAATATGAACAAGAGTTTGAAAAACTAAGAAGAGAGAAAAAAGTAGATGTGAATAGAGTTCGTGCCCGCGAACGCGAATTGGAAGAGAAACTTGAGCTTCTTAAACGTGATACTGAGGTTCAAATCAGGAATAGGGATCATAAAATTCTTGAACTCAAAAGACGTATTGACACCTTAGAGTTCGACATTGAAAATGCTCATCTTCGAGAAAGAAAAAAATCTAATGACAACGATATGCTCGAAGATAGAATGGATAAGGTCATTAAAACCTTAAGAACTGTAATTGGTCAGTTAGAAGATGATTCAACTGATGAAAGACATAAATTAATAAAGAAAAACCTGGATGTGTAATTGAAAAAGATTTTAGTTCATCAATTAAGAGACGAGGAAATTAAATTGATCGAGAAGTTGGCTAAGGAAGCTTACCAGACTTCAGTCGTACAAGTTGACGATTTCTCGAAACTACTTGATAGCGATGTTGGTCAATACAGCAGTTTTTTTATTAAAGTCGATGAGGATACGGAAACTGATAATCTAGAGGCAGTGCTTAAATATTTTGCCCGGATTCCTTGTCATATCGTTCTTGAAGATAACAACTATGATGCCTTAAAGCTTGGTTTTCGGTATCGAGTCAATGAGATCTTTGAAAATAAAATCCAAATATCTACTTTAGAGCGTGCGATGCTCAGGGTGAGTGTTATTGCGGATGAGGATGGTAAGCTTCTTCCTGTTGAGCAGATAGTTCGCCTTTTTTCTAATTCTATGAAAATTAAAACGAATCTCGATTTGTATAATCGCCTAGCGAATTATTTTAAAAGCTTCCAGTTTGACCTACAGTTTTCTTTATTAGAGAGACTAAAAGACGGATCACAAATGTGTTACGGTGAAGCTTTTGATGACAAAATATTCAAAGCAGCGCTAAGTACTAGGCTACAACGTCGCTATGTTGGTCAAGTTGTCGAAATCGAACCTGGAATATTTGCTACACCTGTTTTTGATGGAAAAGATCAAAAAGTATGGGTTCTTTTAAAAATTGAAAGCGAAAAACAAGATTTTGTCTTTAACTCACTGTTTTTTAAATTTTTAGAAGGTGTGATGCACTTTAGGGCCACTGAAGAGAAACAACAAACTCTAGAAATGTTGGCGAAAACAGATGAAGTCACAGGTCTTTATAATCAGAGAAAACTGTCTGAAGACCTGGAAGCTGCGGTTAAGCTTCACGAGCAGGAACATGATAATTTT
>CATLVA010000026.1 GCA_950060715.1 uncultured Oligoflexia bacterium
GACCCAAAGTACTCTTGTTTCTTTATTGCTCCAAAAAGAAATAACTAATCAAAAGCGCCTGATTTAAAATAAACAGTTAATACGAAAAATGCGATGGTGATAAATAGCCCAACGAAGGCCACTAATTTGTCTCTATCCATAATTCTATTTTAATGAGATTCGAGTTTGAGGCAAACCTGGGAAACTACGGCCTGAGGATCGAAGGGTTCTGGCACAATTTCTGCTCCATCAGGGGCATTCTCTCCCACCCAATAGGTCAGTACATTGAACAATTCGACTATCTCTGAGCTGTTTTTTTCATTATGAGTAAAGTCTGGGTGAATAATTAATGCTTTTGGATTTAAGTCCTCTATGCGAAATTGGAGATCATCATCTGACTCAAGTACGTAACTTAATTGATTTTTTTGCTTGAAAAAGGCTGCTAACGCCTCGCAAACAAATTTCTTTGGGTGTGCAATGATAATATATTTTTCCATCTACCTTGTAATCCTAGCTGTTAATTGGAATAATGCCAGCAAGATGCATAATGAATCAAAAATAAGAATTTATCAAGGCGAAGAAGAACTTTATACGTTTGAAATGGACCAATATGACGAGGCCTATAACAAACTTATCGAGCTTGAAGAAATGGGCCTTGAAGTTTCGATAAAGGTTCCAAGCGTTACTGAAACCTTATGCCATACTCTAGGCCTTTCTCCAGAGGAACAAGAAGACTACCAACAATCAGTTGTCGCCGAGATTGAAGAACACGACGGTTCATGTTGTGCTAGCACTGAAACCTATATTCCTGACGCCACTAATAATAAGACACGACAGTAAGTTCTACCGCACGACCTAGCGTGGAATAACCAGCGATAGTCTCGTACTCGCGATCAAAAATATTTTTAATACTTCCGATTAACTTGAACTGATTCGCATCATACGTGTAATCGAAGTTCATAAGATCATAGGCTTTAAGTTCTACGTCTTGCTGGTTTACTGAATCAAAAGCAGCTCCCCGATACACCCAATCAAAATTAAAACTATGCGCTTCTCCAGCAAAAAACAGGTAATTTAATTTTAAAATTTCGTTCGGTCTTCGGTAGGCTTCTTTGCCATTTGAAAGTTCGTATTGAGTTAAGGTGAGGTTTGCGCCAGCGATACCATAGGCATCTCTAATTTCTATACCAAATTCAGCTCCCCAATATTTAGCATTATTCACATTTTCAAATTTTGAAGTGGCCGAAGAATATTGAATCAGCTGATCGACAGAGTTATAAAAAAGCGAAGTGTAAAACTCAGTATTTTTATTTCTTTGCGAGTACTCGATGTCAGCACCTGCTGATTTTTCTGGCGCTAAATCTGGATTTCCAGAATATACATCTGTTTGATGGTAAATACTTGGAGCTTTAAAGCCTGTTTTGTGCCCAAATTTTAAAGTCCTATTTTCATCTATTAGATAATTATAACCTAAACTGTAAACGAGATGCTTGCCGTATTCAGGGTTGGTTGTATAGCGAAGACCATACTCATAAATATGACTCCCTAAAACATACTTTCGAACACCATAAGCATCAAACATACTAAGTGATTCTTTATCGGCTCCCACTTTTTCATAATCTTCGCCAATAGACTGAAGACCATACAACAGGACACCATTATCTTTTTTCTCTTTAAGACGAAATTCAATATTTGTGATACTCCCTTCTGCATCAGAGACACCGTATGTGCTTGGAGCAGTGGAGAGGTATTTATTATAGCGAGTGTACTCAGAGTAACTTATATCAAAAAAGACATCTGTTTTTTGATCATGATGATAAGTGATTCCTTCATGGAAAAGCCCATAAATATCTTTTGCATAAGCATCATTATCATCTTCTGGAGTTGAGATCTGAGCATCAGTGTAGTTAAAATTATTGACTTGTTTAATCTGAGTCTGAAACTCTAAGCGATTTTTTTTATAAAAATGCCCCAAAGTTATATTGGAGTTATTATTGAGATCTTTCTCGTTACCGTCTTTAGCAGAAGATATAAACTTAGACTCCTGTAAGCTTCCATTAAATTTAAAATTTCCAGCGCTATCAGTTTTTAAGTTTTGGTTCACACCAACTTGTTGATAGTATCCGCCTGCCACTTGCACGGAGTTTTTCTCATCATCTTTTTTGGTGATAATATTAATGACACCTGCAATCGCATCGGATCCATAAAGAACACTTTGCGCCCCTTTAATGACTTCAATTCGCTCAATATCTAACGTATTGAGGATGGAAAGATTGATTGATCTATCTGCGATGGTTGGATCATACATCCTCACTCCATCAATGAGTACTAGAACATGGCGAAACTCCATCCCTCGCAAAAACAGAGAACTGGTCCCACCGACCACTCCGTTTTGAACGATATCAACCCCGCCGGCTCGATTAAGGACGTCCACGACTCGACTATTAGAGCGATTTTCAATTTCTTCGCTAGTGATAATCAGCGCCTGACTATTTAATTCACTAAGTTTACTTTCTTGTTTACTCCCAACGACAACTGGATCAAGGTCCACATCACTGGCAAAACTGTTTAAGCTTAAAGCTAATAGAACCATAGCTTTTTTCATTATTCCTCCTCGGGAAAAAATTGGTTTCACCTCTAGGATCGGACTTCTCTACCGTTGCGGGACAGTGTTGGATTTTCACCAAACTTCACTAAAGGATTTAATAACACTCAAAGAACTTAGCAACTGTGCTTAGTTCTTTATTTGTGTAACTGTATTTAATATCACCTACTGAAAATGTTTTATAATATTTATCAATTCCATATAGGCGCACTACTTGGCGAATAATCTCTTCACCAACGGCGCGAGATTCGTCGAGTCCATATTTAATTTTAAAGACTCGCTCTTCTGTAGGTTTACACATCCCTACCTCACCGACGATTTTTAGATCATTTACTCGGGTGCAGGAATAATAATTTGCGGAGAACTTATGTTTTCCTCCAACCTCGACATATTTTAAGGCCATTATATTTGCCTTGGCTGCAAGACCTTTTTCTCGCAGCTCTAACAGCCCGAAGGTTTTCCAAAACTCGAGATCGGGTTGCGAGTCTTTCATGACCTCAAAACTTCCCTTCTCCTCGCAGCCCATATAAGGAAAGTCATCGGAGACCATGAGGGGTCTAATTTTTTGCAGCTGTTTAATATAGATTGCATCCTGCTCTTTTCTGGTGAGCTTTTTTTGAATGATAGAGTTCGAGCAAGAAGCCAATATAAGTAGTGAAATTAAGAGTTTCATAGACGAATTATAGCACACTTAGCGATACTAGAGCCCGCCACTAGGAAATCTTTGACCTCCCTCTCAAGCTTTTCACTTAAACAACCGATATTGTTAAAAAGCTGAATTAATTTAGTCATACAAGGACAATTGCTATGAAAATTATTTTTGTTTTCACCCTTCTAAGCTTGAGTTTAGGCGCTTTTGCTAAAACGAATGAAGACGGATGCTTAGAATGTGACAAAAAACTCTCAGGAGCCAAGCCGGTTGAAACGAGTGAATACGATGCTGTTAACCAAGCGATGATTGAAGAGGTTAAGATTTTGGCCAATCAACTATGCGATACGATGCTTTTATTTAAAGGGATGGGAAAACCAACTTATCTCGCTTTTGAGAGAGGAGTATTAAAATTTTTAGATATAGACAAAAAAGAGAACCCAAATTATAGAGCTGAAATTTCGAAATTTTGGAATCAATATAGTGAACATATGATCTGCACCAACGAGAGAGTTGGCTATGACAGTCCGCAACACCTGCTAAAAAGAGTTGTGGATATGAGTAGTATTACCGCGTTTTACTTTGAATATTTCTTAGTAGATGAAAATATAAATGTAAACGCTATAGAATGGAAAGATGGACAACCAGAAACAGTAGTTGATTACCTTGATTCTATAATAGCTGATCCTAATTTAGAACATATTTATGATCTAGAAACAGTTAAACAATTAAGATCTTTTTTAGTATCACGTATAGGTGCTAAGAAAGCGGTTGAAGTTTTGGACGCATGATTGTCAGACTAGTTCTTCTATTTTCTCTTATATACGCTAATACAATATTAGCTTGTAACTTCATAAATTCTACGGAAATAGACCTGCCCCCTGAACTAGCACAATTCACTCCAAATAACTGCCATAAAAGAGCTGATGGTGCAGATGCAATTAAAGATGAGTTCTGTGATTGTATCGCCCAAGAAAACGCAAAATACGCATTAGACTTTGGGACGACTCTATATGCCTCCTATCGAAAAGCTGCTCTCAATCGTCTTTGGGAGCATCATGAAAAATCTATCTATTCACTATCAGACACTTTCTTAGAGTTAGAAACTTTAGGTGGCGACAAAGATAAAATAGGTAAGCAATGTCAGAAACTACTCAAAGATGATCTGGTAAACCTAAGTTGCGGTAATAAGAAAACAATTCTAGCTCCTGAAGTGATAAAAAATTTGGCAAGTAAAGTTTATGGTCAAGCTGCTGCAGTTTCCTATGCTCGATTTCATGGAAAAAATATAGAGTCAGTTAAAGATATCGTCGAAAATGATCCATACTTCGTAGATGTAGATGGTCTTTCAAGAAGACTCAATATTCCCCGTGAACAAAATCTAATTTGCCCTGATTCAAATGCCAAATTCTCTGAAGTTGAATTGCTGAAGTACGAGTCTAAAGCCATTGTCTCTTTCGCTAATTCATTGAAAAGTCTGTTAGAAGAGATTCCATTAAATCTACGCACTAAATACCCAGTTTATAACGATCTTGTGAGTTCTGATGAATTCTACGAGTTTATGTTGAGTGATCCAAATCTTATGAATAAAGTTGTCTCGTTCTCAAATCTGGGAAGTAGTAACAAACAGCTATCGATGTTAATGGGTTCTCCGGACTTAATTGATTTATTGCAAGACCCAAGTCAAATTGAATCTAAAATTCATCAAAAAAATAGTGAAAGGCTAATGGCTAATTGTAAGTCTGTTAAAGAAAATACTATTAAAATTCTATGTAGTGATAATGCTGCCAATATTCTTCCCAAAAGTTACAAAGAAAATAAAGCTATTATTAAATCGATGGAAAATCGTTCACAAGGTAATTCAGATTCAATAAATTTCTATCAAGCCAATAACTTATCTTCCAGCTTTTGCTCAGACCTATACAATAAAGATTATGAATCGGGTCTAAGTAGTATCCAAGCAACTTTTCCAGTTGAATATACAGACTTAGTAAAGTCAGGTTCATCAGAATACAACTCTGGTAACGAACTTAAATTTGGCTCTGTACCAAACGCTAAAAAACTCATGTGCCCCTACTTCCCTCCTCCTGAAGAAAATCGGGAAAGGCTAGCGGCGAAGGTTGCTGAGTGTGATGCAAATCCTGACACAGTCTTGAGTTATGAATGTATTATGGTGAAAACGATAAGTGCGGATTTTACAGCGAAAGAGGAAGCTTTAATAAAAGCAAAAACATTATCTCTGCAAGCACAAGACTTACCAGATGAAGAAATTGAAAAGAAAGTTAAAGAGTATAAGAAGTCTATAGGAACGGATGAGCTATTGGCGAAATCAGAACCAAAAGGACCGCTGAAAGAGTTTTTAAAAGCAGATAAATCCGACACTCAGGTAGCTGAAACTAAAACGAATGAAAAACGATCTGAGCGTGGGGAAGCCTATGATGGCTCAAGTAGCGCAGGCTTTGGTGGTGAACTCTCAAATGGAGAGCTGGCCTCAAGTGATCAGAATTCACAAGGGATGCTCAATAGAACTCCTGCTGAAATCGTGAATAGCCCAGAAGTTAATCGCAATGTTCAAAAAAATATGAACGACCTATATGATGAAGTGAGAAGAAGAATTCAAACTGCCAAAACGGCTCATCAAAATTCTCCACTTGGGCAAAAGTCTAAATCAGTTCCAAGCTATTTAGCGCCAGCCTTCGACATGCCAAAAACGGCATCAGATGATACTGGAGGAGCTGCGATTGCAGCGACACCGTCAGGAATTGAAGGACAGAATTTAATGCCGGGAGGAAATGGTTTTCTTCCACCACTTGATCCGACTTCGACTGAAGCTTCCGCAGCAGAGTCTTATAATAAAGCTCTCTTAGATGCTAACGAAGCCAAGCAAGCACGAAAGGCTGCAGAGGCTGCACAAGCGGCTCGAGCTGCTGGTCGCTCCCCTGCCAGCTCAGGACCAAGCCCTATTGCAATTTCAGGTTTTGGGCCAAATGCATTACATACCGAAATACCAAGTTTAACTATTAGTGGTGGCCTAGATGAAGCGCTTGATAAAATGCTTCAAGGTGATTTTGATAATGCTGAACTTTTACTGGATCTTTTAAAAGCAGATAAAAAAACGATTCTTATAGTGCCGGAGAAAAATCCAAAATATGCTGTTCGTGTAGAAAAGCGCGGGGACACATATCTTGTCACTCCAGAGAATCCTGAAATGGTAGATGCTGACTATCGAGTGTTTGTAGACTCCATAAAGAAGTCACTCAACATCAAAGACAGATTTAAGACTTTTGTCGCGAAACTAGAAGTTCTATTAGGGCGCCAAAATAAAAACGGCCAGATAGTTCCGGCCGGTGTTGATGTTTTAAATAATTTATTTGATTAGTTTTGGGCTACGTAGATAATGACAGCTAGCATCAATAAAGAAACCAATCTTGCTTGTAGATTCAATGACATATCGCACTCCTTGCTATGTTACTAACCGAATCCTAACACAACCTTAACATTAGAGTCAATAATATTTGGTTACGCGTTAATAATTTTAGGTATCTAAAGGTCTCAATGCCATAACTAAGGAGATTGAGGAGGTGGCCAAATCGAGGATTCTGGTTTGACCACCATCTTTCAAACAATATACTTTACTCTTTTTCATCTCCAAATATTTCATGCAAAATTGCTGAGGCTGAAAGCCGATAAACCAATAACTCTCTTGGAATAACGCCACTTTCAATTTTAGAAGAATAGCTTTTTAATTTTTTTCCATTTTGACTAATTACTTCCACATTTGTACTTATAATGTCTTTCCCACCTAACATTCGAGAAATTCTTGCAAAAGTACCTTTTATTTTCAATTTAGTAATCAACACTCTCATCTTAACTTTTATAGAATTATCTGTTTGAGAATTTCGCTCGACCAGTCTGGCCTCAAAAGCTTTTTTGTAGTCTTCGAGAATCTTCATGTTCTCAGAATTTTCAATTTTCTTATCTAACTCAACTTCAAAATTAGTTACATGATATTTTCCAATGTTTACATCATCTTTAACATTAGATGGGTTATTGTCTATTGAGACCATCGCACAGGATGATAGCAAAAATACTCCGACCAATAATGTAACAAGATGATTAATTTTTTTCACGATATTCATAAATTCTCCTTTTTTAAGAAAATAATAAGATATAGGTTTCAACTACATTTCATTTGTAACTGTGGCAAATGTTGAATTTTTGAGCAGAGTGAACAGTAGAAATGGGAAAATAAAATTAAAAAGCCTTAGAAGCATTTTCAATCCATTCATTCAATTCTTTAGCATTTTTGACTGGCAACTTTATTATAGATTCAACTTCGTATCGCATATACTCAAAACAGCCCTTGGCATAGTAAGAATCTTCGTCAGCACAGTAGTAAATAGTAATTGAATTACTTCCCTTACCAATCTTCTTATACTCGACTATACTTTTATTCAACTTATAAAAATCATCAGGCGTATATTGCTTTATATCGTTTGCACTCATTTTTTCAGCTCCTCTAATACTACTGATTTAAGGTCAATAAATCCTTTTTTAGCGGCATGATTATCAACAATGAATTCGCTGGCATCACCATCAGTTTTTTCTAATCCCTTTTCGTTATTGGAAAGTGACGCGAATGTGGTGTTAATGAGCAAAGAAAATAGAAAGAATGGGAGTAGGAATTTTAGCAATTTCATAATCAATACAAAGGAGCCTCAGGCACTTTTGTTACCTCTTTAGATAAAAGCAAATGAGTGTTTAATATCTTAGAAGAAAGAGCAACCCATCTTGGGTCATTTATTACTTCCTCGTCACTATAATCAACAATCAATTCAAAGTAATCATTTAATTCATCATTTAATTGTAATAAAGAATCAGTTAAATCTTTAGAAAAGGAAAAGTCATTTAACTGCTTAAGAAAAGTATCTTCAAAGTTGTAACTGTCATATAAAACAGTTATTTCCTCATCAAAGCCAGCAGAGAATATTTCGCCTTTTATCCACGCCTTTTTTTGCCACTCAATATCTCCCAATTTTTTAAGTTGCTCAAGTATTTGGATGACTCTATCTCTTTTTGTGATTAAATTGTTGTTACTCATAATCAATTCCAATTAAAATTTGATGGTTTAAATTCATCTACCGGTATGTGAGCGGCTTCTCTTTGATTATCAGGTAGAACATTCCCATTTTTATCATGCCACTTACCATTTTTCTTTACTGTCATATATGGTTTTTGAGAGATCGGGTGTGGAGACTTCGGATTACCCGGCATAATCCTAATTTCATCGGCTTTATTTGTGCCAAGTTTGTGAAAGCTAATTCCACTCTTCTGCTTTCTTGTTGTTTGACTTACATTCCAACTTTTAGGAATACCCTTATCTGTGCGTAGTTTTTCTACTAATTTATTGGGCTTGCCATTTTTTATTAAATCAGCAGGTTTAACTGATTCAAATACCTTACCCCACTGAGACTTCCGTGCAGAAAACAAAAGCTTACCTGCTTGTTTTCCTGATTTCAAAAATGCTAAAGCAGGTAAGGCTGTCGTAAGAAGATCTGCACCAATAAGTGAAATTTCTACTTTATTTTCTTGCAGAAAAACTAGTGGTTCTTGATTTGAAGCTTCATACTTTTTCTTAAGTTCTATAGTTTGCTCGATGGTTTGACAGAAAAAATAAGTACTGACTGCAACTGCAACAAATTTAAAAGCTGAAGCTGGAGCCACTCCCTCATATTGAATATTCAATCTTGATTGGATTTCAACAAACTTAGCATAAGCTTCAGGATTTCCATCTACGTAATTGGTTAGTACTCCCTCTACTTTATCTATATCCCCCAAAAGAAAAGCTACCTGATAGTCGCCTCCAAAATCATTGATGGCTTTTTCATATATCTCTCCCATATCTGCGAGATATTGTTCTTGCTCACTCAGACTCAAATTTGTGAACGCCTCGATTTCAGCTTGCCTGGCGGTTAACTCTTTTGCCTCAAATAAGTCAGCAAGAAAGTTCCCTAAGTCCTCTATTACGACTTTATCGACTCTTTTTGGTATATGAGGGGCAACGTACTTATCGACAATCGCGTGCATTGTTTCACGGGTAACTCCTTGGGCAAGACCTTCATAAACTGCTCTATCAAATCCTTCCTTATCAAAACCTTTTTCACTAATAAGAGAATTCAATGTGTAGTCTTTGCCTGCATTTAAAGTAGAGTCAACAACTTCGGCGACAAAACTATCTCCTGTGCTGATATTTGCAGCACCTGTTGTCACTGATATTAGAAATTGTTCAGCACTATAAGACTCACCTCTTAAAAGAACTGAACCCGCATCCTGAGTAAGATTTCTTGCAATGGCCGAGGCTGCGTTAGGCATACTCTGAAGAGTTTCAATTTGTGCTCCTCCAACGGCTTCTCCTGCGTAACCGGCTGCTGCACCGGTGACAAAGCTATTAAACAAATCTTGATCTGAAATTTGAGGATTCTCTAGTTTATCCAACATAGCATTCGCCATGGCTGCACCAAAAGGACCAGCGTAAAGACTGGCAGTATAAACTAATGCCATACGGCCTAAGTTTTCAGGGCGTCCAGCAGCTTTCAACGCATTTGCTGTTTTAAGTAGACCACTTCCTATTTCTCTTTGGACATCGCTAAAAGCTTTGTCGTGAGTATTCTTTAGATTTTGATAAGCAATCGTTAACTCTCTATCGGCATCAGCTTTTAGACGAGTGAATTCGCGATTCGAGTTATTTAAGATATTACCTGGCGCTCTTAAATCTTCTCTTACATCCGCTTCAATATGAATAATCTTAACTTCAGGCACTTGAAAATCACCTAAATCATCCATGAATCGAGAAAAGTCCCCATCCACATCCATTGACACGTG
>CATLVA010000027.1 GCA_950060715.1 uncultured Oligoflexia bacterium
GAAAAAGTTGTTGCTGAATTAAAGAATATGTCAAAAGACATCAAAACTTCTGAAGAGATTGAGCAAGTTGGAACAATCTCTGCAAACAACGACAACGAAATTGGGAAGCTTTTAGCTGAAGCTATGGAAAAAGTTGGAAACGAAGGTGTTATCACTATCGAAGAAAGTAAAACTGCTGAAACAACTCTTGATGTTGTTGAAGGTATGCAATTTGATCGAGGTTACCTATCTCCATATTTTGTAACTAACCCAGAAAAAATGGAAGCTTCATTTGATGATGCTCTTATCTTAATCACTGACAAGAAAATCTCTAACATGCAAGATCTTCTTCCAATTCTTGAAAAAGCAAGAGGTACTTCAAGACCACTTATCATCATCGCTGAAGATGTTGAAAACGAAGCTCTTACAACTCTTGTTGTAAACAAGCTAAGAGGTGTTTTAAATGTTGCTGCAGTTAAAGCTCCTGGTTTTGGTGATAGAAGAAAAGAAATGCTTAAAGACCTAGCAATTCTAACTGGTGCAACCGTAATTTCTGAAGAAGTGGGAATGAGCCTTGAGACTGCTGACCTTGCTCACCTTGGAACGGCAAAGAAAGTTTCTATTGATAAAGAAAATACTACAATCGTTGACGGAGCTGGTGATCAGTCTGCCGTTGATGATAGAGTTAACGCTATCAAAGCTCAGATCGCTGAAACTAGTTCAGACTATGATAAAGAAAAACTACAAGAGAGACTTGCTAAACTTGCAGGTGGTGTTGCAGTTCTTTATGTTGGTGCTCCTACTGAAGCAGAAATGAAAGAGAAGAAAGACAGAGTCGAAGATGCGCTAAATGCAACTCGTGCAGCAGTTGAAGAAGGTATCATCGTTGGTGGTGGTGCAGCTCTTGTTCACGGAGTAAATGCTCTTAACGACTTTACAACTGGAAATGAAGAATATGACTTTGGTGTGCGAATTGTAAGACGTGCAATCGAAGAGCCACTAAGACAAATTTCTACAAATGCTGGAAAAGAAGCTTCTGTAATCGTAAATGAAGTTCGTTCAAATAAAGAATTTTCATTTGGTTACAACGCTAGAGAAGACAAGTTTGAAGATCTTGTAAAAGCTGGGATCATTGATCCAACTAAAGTGACAAGATCAGCTCTACAAAATGCTTCTTCAGTTTCTGGACTAATGCTTACAACTGAAACTATGATCGCTGATATCCCTTCTAAGGATGATGCTCCTGCGATGGGAGGAATGGGCGGCATGGGCGGCATGGGTGGCATGCCAGGAATGATGTAGTCCTAAATTAAAATCTATAAAGAGAAGGGAGTACTCAATGCTCCCTTTTTTATTTAAAAGGCAATTTGAATCAATTCTTTAAACCAATCTTCTGCTGCAAATCCTAAATGAGATCCATTTTTTCTAACTAATGTATGGTTCTCAATCAGGTTTGAATAACCTAGGTTGGTCCAACTTTCAGGTGTAGAAATAAAGTCATCACTAGACATAAGAATGCGAACATTGTTTTGTTTTCGGTTAACAATATTTTGAGCATGTAAAGCAGCGGATGCTTGATCAGTAGAATATTGAATCAATGTTTCTGTCGTATAGTTGGTAACAGTATCAAAGAAGCGAAAACTATTTAAAAAATTCTGAATCTCATCAGGTTGATCTGCAAGGTTTTCTATGAGGTCTTCTTTCCACAAATATGAGCCAAGTATTTCAACAGCCTTATCAAGACTTTCAATCGAACCGGCTTCTTTATATTTTTCAAGTTTTTGGTAGCTAGATCTAATTTTTAAGTAAGCGTATCGCTTTATGATATTAATAGTGAAATTTTGTAAATGTTTGAGAAATGATTGTCCAACAACTTGATTACATAGACCTTGCTCATACTGGTAATTGTTTATTAATCTGTCGAACGCAACAACTCCCTCTGCCATTTCAGCTTGAGGGCCAAGAAGTGTTAAGTCTCCATTTAGTAAATCCGGATTTGTATCCATGATCTTGGAAGCCATTAATGCTCCATAGGATATTCCAACAGCATGAGACACAGTAGTCAGTTGAGGATAAGTTTTCTTATATTCCTCTATGACATTTTTAAAGACTTCGGCTTCATTCACATAGTCTCCAGCATTGAATTTTGAAAAACGTTTTAAATAGGCTGGGGATATTGGGCTGTTAAATATAACGACATTATAGCCTTTGTTTAGAAGTTCACTACCAAGAGTTAACGGTATGTCCTTATCAAAACTTTGGAAAACTCCAGGGAAGATAAACACTGTTTCAGCTTTGGTTGAATTTTTAGAAGCTAAAACCTCCAAGTAGTCTTGATATCCTTTTTTTACCTTAGCTTCTCTGACTTTATGAAAAACTCTTTGCTTTAAAGGAACTTCTATCTCTGTGAAAGATTCTTTCTTTTCTTTAAAATCGATAGTCATCTCCCAAGAGGCATCGACTATGCTTTGGCAGGTGTTGCCAAGGCTCAGAACACTCCAGCCGGAGTTGTAGGACTCCAAATGTTGTTTTGCCATGTTTGGCCAGTCGGCTTTTACAGTCGAGCTGAAAACTAGCAAAGCAGAGAGGGCCAATGATTTTTTCATTCTCGAATTTTATCCTGATTATTCTTTGGGCCCCGCAAATAATTTAAATTTACATACTGGTGTCGAAAAACTGTACACGCGGTGTCATAAAGCTACCTTAAGTTTCCTTTAGTCCCTTGTGAGACTAAATAAAATTTAATCTGAAATGAGTAATTTCAGTCGGTTAAAGTTGGCACATTCTTTGTATATAGGAAGATGCCCACGGAGGGGCCCTAGCCGTCCAAGGAAGGACGGTAATTCTTACCTCAGATCGATACCGCGGTCAAAAAATCAACTAATAGATCCGATTATTAATGTGTATGGATGCGCGTGATAATTGGATCTATTTTTTAAAACTTAGTCGAGAGCTCCCGAGGGAGTATATTCATCTTGACCAAGCAATGAAGATTCACCAAAAGTCTTTGGTGCCGGTGACTCTTAAGGGTCTTATAGAGACTTCTTCGAAGTCTGGTGCTGTTCATATTATCGTCTATATCCATAGCCTAAATGAACTTCGCTATTTTAATCGAAGGGCCAATAAAATTTTAAAATACCTTATGAAAAACAGCAGAGTAAATATCTATATCGCCTCCAGTTTTTCTCAGGTTGGTGATGGTAGTATTCTAAAACGTAAGCAATATAATTTTGTGAAGCTTCCTGTCTCTAGAAGTGAATTTTGTTCCAATGTGGCCCATATGATTGAGATGAGAGAGAATGAGTTATACAAATGGCCTGGTGGAAAAAGCCCTAGGATGTCTTTGGCGGGATAAATGAAAACTTCAATACCTGAAATGACTCAGCGATTTTTAACTCTTTTAAAAGTAGACTCATTCAATTTGATGAATCGAATTATTGAAAGACAAGAAGAGTACTTAAATGACTTTTCATTAAAGCGTGATCGCGCGATCTTTGCAGAAATTTTTTACAACCGCTACGTCACCACTAGCATGAATGATTTGGCTCAATTGCCGATTGAGATCATAGAGCTGGCCAATGACTTTTATACTCAAGTTGATAACTTAAGATGGTATTTAATGCATACTCAAGATATGCCAAACACTATTGAGGAAGAGATTCAAAGGCAAACTGCCTCATTGAAGAAGAAACAGGATAATCTACTTCTCTATATCAACGTCGAGCTTGCGGGTGAGGATATGTCTGAGCCACAGATGACTTATGACACTTAGTGTCTTCAACTTCCTAAGTATTCATTGTATTAAAAGCCCATGATATTAAGAACTTTACTATGTGTGTTATTTGTTAACTTGGCCTGGGCAAAGAGTCCACTTCCAAACTCAAGATTAAGTAAGCTCTCGGGTGAAAAATCCGCTCCCTTTGATAAAAAGTCAGCATGGGATCAGCGCTACTCTCAGAGAAATTATATATATGGAAAAGATCCAGTTCGTTTTCTCGCCGAGAACTATGATTTCATTCCAGCCGAAAGCCGTATTTTAGATATGGGAATGGGAGAGGGAAGAAACGCTGTTTTTCTGGCCCAAAAAGGTCATTTTGTAACAGGGATTGATATCAGCTCGGTTGCGATTAAAAAAGCTAGGTCATTAGCAAAAGAATTCGGGGTGAAGATTAAGACGATACTCGGATCACTGACCAAATATAAAATTCCTGATGAGTCTTTCGATGCCATCATTTGTTTCTATTATGTCGATCGCGATTTAACTGAAAAAATGCAAAAATGGTTAAAGCCCGGTGGGATACTGCTATACGAGGCACACACAACTAGAGAGTTTGAAAAGAAAAATAGAAAAGAAACTCAGAAATATAGCTATTACTTAAAACCGCAAGAGCTCTTGACGATGTTTCCAAAAATGACAATTTTAAAATTTGAAGAACCACTACATGAAAATGAATACCGCTCGAGTATAATTTTACAAAAAAAGGCTAAATAAAATGGCTAAATTTAAAAGCACTAAGCTTCTTGCTGGTTATCCTTGTACGCATAGACAATGGAAGGCTGAATCACATTGTCGATTTGTTCATGGCTATTCTCGTTCATTTTATTTTGAGTTTGAGTCCAACGAATTAACCGAAGAAATGTGGGTGATGGACTTTGGTGGACTTAAAGAAGTAAAAGATTTTCTCGCTTATAACTTCGACCATACCTTTTTAGCGGCTCAAGATGATCCATTCTTAGAAACATTTAAAGAACTTGATAAGCAAGGAGTGATTCAGCTTCGAGTTCTTCCAAACGCTGGTATGGAAGGGACAGCTTTGTTTGTTTACGAAAAGGTGAGCGAAATTATCAAGAAAAACACAAATGCTCGGGTATGGATAACAAAAGTTGAAGTGCGTGAGAATGAAAAAAACTCTGCAATGTATATTCCTTAATCTAATCTTTTAATATTTCAGGCTTATGGCATAATAATATTATGCCCATACTGTTGGTTTTATTCACATTTTTAAGCCTTGATTCTTTTGCTAAAGAATACACTCTTATGGAAGAAACGGTAGTTTTTCCCGGGAGAGTTTCAAGAGTAAATCCTGTCGCAAAGCTTGTGCGTCTAAAAATTGATTTTGAAAATGCGAAATTTCTTAATAAAAATAATCGTATTGAAATTTGGAATGAAAGTTTTCCTGAAAGAAGGTGTTTAACCTATCTAGAAGGAAGGACTAACGACTATTTATTGGTACGAATCCCGGAGTACAATAAATGCCGAAAAACCATTTACTTCACTACGGGAAGCTACCTCCATATGTATAGTCCAGACCTTGAGAATAGTTTGATCACTGCTAAAGAGTTAGTACAGATTCTTCAGCGAAAACATATGGCACTAAATGCGAGGCTTACTCGTTATCAGTCTGAAGTAGATGGGTATATTGAAAAAGTAGATGTCGTAAATAAGCGCTTTGAAGTTCTAAGACAGAAATTAGAACTAGAGTGGCAGCGTGAACTAGCTGACCTAGAAGAAGATAAAACTAGGGCCTATCAAAATTTTAAAGAGACTCAGGCACGACTAAATGATTTAGAATTTAAGATGAGAAAATATCGAGTAAGAGATCAAAACCTACAAGAGGATCGCTGGTCTCTTGATCCGAAACTTTATTACAAAAAATAGGGAGAACAATGAAGTTCATAATTGCAGTGGGAGTTGCATCACTGATTTTGAGTGCGTGTAATATTAAGCCTAAAAGAAATAGCGCTTACTATCGAAATATTGGGGGAGAGCCTTCACGTTTAAATCCAATCGGTTCATCTGATGGCTATACTTGGGCTGTACGAGATTATGTCTACGAGACATTACTTGATGTTGACCCTGATACTTACGACTGGGTACCACACCTTGCAACTGAATGGAATATTTCTGATGATAAGACTGTTTTTCGTTATAAATTACGAGAAGGTGTGAAGTGGCATGATGGTGTTGAGTTTACAGCCGAAGATGTTAAGTTTTCATTCGATATTCTTTTTCAGGATAAATTTAATACTGTAACGACTAGGGCGTTTTTCGATGGGATTAAAGAAGTAAAGATTATCGATAAGTATACTGTTGAGTTTATTGCAAAAGACCAAAGTTATAAAAACTTTGATGTCATCAATGGAACACTTAAAATTTTTCCGAAGCATTTCTACGAACAAGATCTTCCTAAAAGCTATTTTAATAAGCACTTACTTGGAACCGGACCTTATAAACTTGAAAAATATTACCGAGGCAGTAGGGTTGTTCTAGTTCGAAATGATGATTGGTGGGGGTATAAAATCCCTGATCAAAAAGCCCATAATTTTGAAAAGATTGTTCTTCGTTTTGTATCAGATAATAACGTTGAGTTAGAGATGTTTAAAAAGGGAGCTTTTGATTTTATTGGAATGCAGCCTGAAGTTTATGTGAAAAAAACCAAAGGCGAGATTTGGGGAAAAGAAGTCCATAAAAATAAAATTCAAAACAAAGGTGCAAAGGGCTCATCTTTTATTGGTTGGAATATGAAGCATCCAATCCTAAAAAATAGAAATGTGAGGAAAGCTTTATACCATTTAATCAATCGCCCTCTTATGATTGAAAAATTTGAATACAATTACAAGTATCCTGCAGCAGGACCGATCTATCATGAGTCCCCGTATCATAATCCAAGTATTAAACCGATTGAATATGACCCTAAGCAAGCCTTACAAATTCTCAAAAACGAAGGTTGGTCTGACTCTGATGGAGACAATATCCTCGATAAGGTAATAGATGGACAGAAAATGAAGTTTTCCATCACTATTCTAGAACCTTGGGAGGGATTTTTAAAATACCTTACTGTTTTTAAGGAAGACGCTAAAAAAGCTGGGGTAGAGATCAATATCAAACTTATTGAGTGGAACTCGTTTATAAAACTTTTAGACGAAAGAAAATTTGAAGCTGTAAGACTTGCGTGGGGAGGAACGGTAACGTGGGACCCAATGCAAATTTGGCATTCAAAATCTATTGAAAATGGTGGTTCAAATTTTGTTAGCTTTAGCAACCCAAGAGTCGATGAAATCACTGACAAAGCAAAGTATATTCATGACAAAGAAGAGAGAATCAAACTTCTGCAAGAAGCGGAAAAACTCATTGTTAATGATTATCCTTATGCGTGGTTCTTCTATTCGAAATTTTCCTTTTATGGCAATAGCGACAGAATTAAGAAAGAAAAAGATACTTACGGTTATACTGTCGGGCAGGAATACTGGAAGTTTAAATCAGAAATGAGAAAGGATATATAAAATGTTTGATTACCTGATTCGACGTATCTTATTGATGGTTCCGACCTTAATTGGAATCACTTTGGTTGTCTTTTTTATTATCAATCTTGCACCTGGTTCTCCGATCGAACAGCAGTTGCAGGCTTTAAAGTTCTCTGGGAATGCTGAACAAGCTAACTCAGCCGCTGGTTCAGTCTCTGTTAATGCTGAAATTTTAGATGCACTAAAAAAACAGTATGGCTTTGATAAACCAGTTCATGAGCGCTATTGGCTATGGCTTAAAAATCTGGCCGTATTAGATTTTGGAGAGTCTTTCACATACGAAGAGGATGTTATTGATGTTATTGCTTCCAAATTTCCCGTCTCCCTTCAATTTGGAATAGCCTCACTTATTCTCAGTTATCTTATCTCGATTCCTCTAGGTGTATTCAAGGCGATAAAGCATGGATCAAAGTTTGATTATCTATCAAGTTTCCTCTTATTTTTAGCTTACTCGATTCCAGGTTTCATGCTCGCGATTGTTTTAATTGTTTTTTTAGCGGGCGGAAGTTTTCTCGATGTCTTTCCCATAGGGGGACTGTATTCTGATTTTTATGATGAAATGAATTGGTGGGAACAGATTCTCGATCGAGGTTACCATTTTGTTCTTCCACTTATTTGTTACACGATTGGCTCATATACAACACTTACTATGCTAATGAAAAACTCATTGATGGAAGAAATTAAAAAAGACTATGTAAGAACCGCAAAAGCTAAAGGCTTATCAGATAAAGTTGTTTACTTTAAGCATGCCCTTCGAAATGCACTTATTCCAATTGTTACAGGGCTTGGTGGATTCTTAGGAGTGTTTTTTGCGGGATCTCTTCTTCTAGAAAAGATTTTTCAACTTGATGGGATCGGTCTTCTTGGATTCAATTCGGTTCTTTCACGAGACTATAATGTCATTATGGGGTTACTCGCAATTCAAGCGTTACTTATGCTTATTGGTAATATTATTTCAGACATCGCCTACGTTATTGTAGATCCAAGGATTGATTTCAAATGATAGAAAAAAGAATTAAAAACGAACAAACACTAAAAAAATGGCGTGCGTTCAAGTCACATAAAACGGGTTATTACTCTTTATGGCTAATTTTTGTATTATGTTTTCTAAGTTTCACAGCAGAAATTTGGTCTAACTCGAAACCACTGTATTTATCATACAAAGGGAATAGTTATTTTCCTGCAATGGTTGATTATAGTGTGAAAGAGTTTGGTATCGAGGACAGCTTCTCAATTGATTACAGACAAATGAAATTAGGAGAAGATGACTGGGCTATCTGGCCAATTTTTGATTGGGACCCATTTGAATCAAATAAAAAAGTAGAAGACTATCCGGCTCCACCTAGTACTACAAACCTTATGGGAACTGATGATAGGGGACGTGACGTATTTGCAAGGCTATTATATGGACTGCGCTATTCAATAATCTACTCAGTTCTTGTTTGGATCATTACTTTTATTTTTGGAACTATTATCGGAGGCCTTCAAGGCTATATGGGGGGATGGTTTGATCTAATCGGTCAGAGAGTAACGGAAATACTAAGTACCGTTCCTTACTTATTTTTACTTATTATCTTAATAGCCGTTTTTGAACCGAGCTTAACCCTTCTTATTGTCATTACCAGTGTTTTTGGTTGGATAAGTATCAGTATGTATATGCGTGCAGAATTTTTAAAAAATAGAAAAAGAGAGTACGTCGAAGCGGCAAGAGCGATGGGCCTTGGACATGGAAAAATTATCTTTAAGCATATTTTACCAAACTCCCTTGGGCCAATTATTACTTTTTCTCCTTTTGTCATTGCTGGAGGAATTTCTGGATTAGCGGCACTAGATTATCTTGGTTTTGGTCTTCCGGCACCAACCCCAAGTTGGGGGGAGCTACTAGCACAGGCCCAAAAAAACTTTACCATCGGCTGGTGGCTTGTCATATATCCCTTTAGTGCTTTATTTTTAATCTTAATTTCATTTAATTTTATAGGAGAAGCGGTAAGAGATGCTGTGGATCCACATAAAAGAAAATAAATCTTCACATACAAAATTTGAATTAGGAAAATGAAAAAGGCTTTATGAAAATAAGGGCCATCATTATAATGGCCCTAAAGGAAAGGCACTTGAAAAGAACATTCTGTCCTCTTCTCATTTTTGCTTAATAAAAAGCCTAACAATTTAGTTAGGCTTTTACGTTAACAATTGGTAATACGCGGCATTTATTTTAGTTTTTTATTTCTCTTAAAAGTCTAGATAAAGATGGGGGTTGAATCCCAAGATAAGAGGCAAGATAAGTTTTTGGGATGCGGTGAATATCAATTCTTTTATTTTCCTTAAACATCATCAGTCTTTGCTTGGCATTAAATTGAACAAACTCAATTTCACGTCTTGTTTTATACATATAGTTCTTTAAAAGAACTTCACTGTATATGTCATGCCAAATACTATTGATTTGCATAAGTTCAAGAAATTGATTGTATTTGATAGTAAAAATCTCACTCTCTTCAAGTGCTTGTACAGAAATCATGGCCTTTGAGTTCTCTTCCCATGATAAAAAGAAATCTAGTATAAATGATTTTTCAGGTATAAAAGAAAATGTTTTCTCTTCACCTTCATGATCCGTAAGATAGATTCTAAAAATTCCAGAGCAAACAATTGCTATTTCATCACAGTGATCAAAGTGTTGAAAAAAGTGCTCACTCTTTTTTAACTTTTTAGAAGTCATTAAGCATTCCACCTCTTCCCAGTTTGTAATTTTTTTCTGTGATAAAGATTGCAAATATTCTTTAATGTGTGGGGGCAGCTGTACCATATGTTAAATT
>CATLVA010000028.1 GCA_950060715.1 uncultured Oligoflexia bacterium
GATAACCGGAGACGTCGGGGCACCATCTTTAAACTAATACTGGAATCTTGCACATGCATTTTCAGTGTTTTTAAAAAATCCTTCTTAAAGTGTTGATTTACTTGACCTTTAAGAAGGATTTTTAGTTTTCTCTCTCCATTTTCATTTTCCTCCCCCAAAATAACTTTTTGTATTAAAGCTCTAAGAGCATTCTTGTAAAGCACAGGATCGTCATTTTGAAGGCTCTCAAGCGCATCATTTGCCTTGGAAGCAATTTCTCTTTTAATTTTGTTTGAATCGCACTTAACTTCAATTTCATTTGTTAAACTTTTTAAAGAAAGACTCAGAGCAGCACTCTTGAGTTCATTTTCTTTAATTTCTTTTGTGAACTTATCTCTGATAGCTTTCATACTCTCTAAATCATCACCATCTAAGAAAAAATCTAGTCTCTTGTAGATTTTCTCTTTCTCTACAGCAAGCTTTTCGATTTCCGAAGAGATTTCTGCTTTTTTACTTTCCAAAATTATTTTGTACTCTAAAACATCACTTGCATACTTTGCTATCTTGTTTTGAAGTGTTTCTTTACTTTGAATCAGCTTAGCAATTGAATTTCTTACCTCGTCTTCAAGTAACTCTGCTTTTATTCTCAAATTTTTACTTTTGTTTACATAATAGCTATGACGTTGCCCAGTTCTAGACCAAGCTCCCATACCAGCAAAAGTAGTACCATTTTCTGACATTAATATTCCAGATAGGGGATAAACGCGACAAACTTTTGTATTTTTATCCTTTCGTTGAGATAGCTCTTCAACTTTTGCTTGAACCTTATCCCACAGATTTTCTTGGATAATCTTGCCATGCGGAAGACCAACAAGCTTATATCTCTCATATGGCATAAGCTTAGTTTGATTTTTACTTTTGTTTTTTGAGTTTACCTCCCATTTTCCTATATATCGAATATTTGTCAGGAGTCTTTTAAGTGTATGCCTTGTAAAGTTTTTTCCGCTCTTATTAAGAATTTTTTCTTTTTTAAGTTTTTCAAGAACTACTTGGTAAGAGCTATATTCCAAAAAGCTTTTCATTATATACTCAACAATTTTAACTTCCTTTTTGTTGACTTCATATAGTCCAACTTTTTTCTCTCCATTTTGAACTTTTTGATCTAGCCCCAGAATTTCCAAAGTCTGATTAAACCCAAATCCCCATAACCTTGCGTCACACCACTTGATTTCTCTTTCAAGCGGTTTTTCTAAATCCAAAACTTCTCACAAGTCTTCCAAAACCTTGTCGTCTCTGGCCAGTTCTGGTCAAAAATTCCAAATTTTTTCATTAGCTATATAGCTAAACCATCTTCTATCCTCCTCGCACACTCATCTTTTCTCGAGCTAGCACACTTACGTCTCATAGAGCTGTTTTTTCGGCACAGCTCGGCCTTAACCCGGGTAGCGCAGCTGGTTTACTATTATTCGATTGTCAAAGAGCCCGCTCAGGTCGATTTTTCGTAAAACCTTGCTACTAATTTTTTCAATTTTTTGTAACAGCAATCAAACACCTCCTTTCGTATATGATTAATCTTAATCGTTAGCCTTCGGGCATGACTAACAACTTGAGCTGGTATTTCTAAAAGTAGTTTTCTTATTTTTTTAGATAAACATCCTTTATTACGGATTAAAAAAGATGTCGCTCTCATCATGTTGTAGGCAATAGTTCCTATCAATCCATAAACTCGATTAGCATCAAGTTTTTTACAAGGAAAATGTTTGAAGTCTAATCCGTATTTTTGCTCTTTGATAAAGTTTTCACAATTTGCTCTTCCTCGGTAAAACTTAATAACTTGTTTTGCATCCCACTCATGCTGAAAAATATTCGTGCAAATTGCAAAGTATCTGTATTCATCATCTTTTGGAGCACGGATAAAAACAACACGAAGAGCTTTGATATTTCCCTGAAGACCCTCTGGGGCGTAAACTGCATTTGCAATTTCACACTCGTCGGAATCAAAAAATTTAATTCTAGTTTTCTTCCATTTGATTGTGTTTTTATTATCTTCTAAAATTTTTTTGTAGATATTTGCTTTCATTGCAAGAGCAAACTTCGCTTCCTGAGCAAAGCAAGTGTTCATGACTTCGAGGTTGCAATAAGCAGAGTCACCTCGAACTTTCTTATTCATATGACTGGGGACTTTGGAGAGAATGTTTCTGATCATGGCACCAGCACCATTAGCTGAATAAGTAGCTCCTGGGCGAAGTTGAAAGCCATAACTTAAACCATACTGATCATAGGCATTGAGTGAATTTAATCCCCAGTTGTTTTTATAGTCGTATTGTAATCCCTCCATCTTTAAACCTGTTTGAATGTGAGGAGTTGAATCGATTGAGAGTTCAAAATCCTTATCGTCTGGGAAAATTATTTGGCGTAGCTTGAGTGCGATTAGAGTAAGTTGCTCTTCTAGCAGTTCAATAGATCTAGTTGAAAAAGATCTTAAAAATTCACCAGCAGTAGTGGGAGCAATACCTCCTGAGGTAACAGTTTTGAAAGCAGTATCAAGCCTAAGCCAGTCCAGATCATCTAAAGAATCGCCACCGCAAATGAATTTAAATATGAGAGTTTTGAACTTATCAGACTGTAAAATACCTAATTTGAGCTTTTTCTTAGGGAGTAGATTTTGAATATGTTCACGAATTTTTAATGAGTTATAGAGGAGGTCATAAATTTTTATCCCTCCAAATGAAGAAAAGTCTTTATTAATTGATTCGATGACGATATTTTTTGATTTCAAGTTAAGCCTTTTTGTTTAATAAGATGAGTTTTCGCAGACAAAATTTTATTTAAATAAAAAGGTTTTTTCATTTTGCACGGCCGTAGACGCGTGGCCGTATGGATAATCAAAAAGTGTAATTTGGGTGAAAGTTAAAAAATGAGGAGAAGGCCCATGAGGCCAACGATTAGATTGTTTTTAATCTAGAGTTGTGAGGATTTAGGTTTTAACTCTTCGCTAAATCGTACAAGAAGAGCTGATCGAAAAATACAGCTATTGTTTATATTTACATGGGTGTCAATTTCTTTGGCACTCTTGAAATTTTAAGGGCTTAGATGAGACGAAGTACAGTTTATATGTAGTTATTCCTTGGTGATGATATCATAATTGAAATAGCTATTGTGCGAGTTACACCTGATCACGATTATAGCTAGGAGACGATTATGAAGAAAGCAAAAGATGTAATTAAAAGAAAAGCTAGAAAGGAAACAGTGGGTGATATCATAAAAAGATATCGTGAAGCTTTTGATTCCTCAGGGCCTTAAAAATCATCCTGATTTCATAAAGACTCTAAAAAGAGCGTCATAAGCTTTTAAAATCCCAGCATTTCCCAATCATTTTGATGAAAAATGAAGAAATTAAAGGAATAAAAGGGAAACACCACAAGTTGAAAATACTCTATAAAACATTAGTATTATTGTCTTTTTATACAGTTAGATTGGTTTGGGTGAGAGTAGAAATTAATCCTCTCACCCCGACCATGTAATTTTGTATTTTGCTGGAAGTCCCAAGATTTCAGCATTTAAAAAAGCCCGCTTTATAGTGGGCTTTTTTTTTGTCCAATTGCATCTATTTTTCATGATATAATTTCTTAAATAACTATCAAGGATGAAAGTATGTCAAAGTCTCTTATGAAGAGTGCCATGGCCATGGTGCTGTTAATGTCTTCAATTTCAGCGTTTGCAAATGATGTCCAAAATGCAAAACGATTAGCACGATTTCACTTGGGCGCAAAAGAATGCTCTAAAGCGGTCCTAGCTTTAGCAACTGTGCCTTTTCAAAGAGACGATGCTGAGTTTATTTCTCTTTATTCTGATACCTATCTCTGTAAAGCAGATACAGAATGGAATGATTTTACTGATATCGAGGCAGAAGAACTTTTAAAGTCTTTAGCTTCAATGAAAACATCCAATGAAGTGACTAGTGATAGCCAAGTTTATCTGGATCTCAATTCTGCTATTGAAATATTGTTAAAATTTGATGGAACAAATTCACCAAGTACTACAGCTCGTATTCAAAAATTTGGATTAAAAGATGCTACGGCCTTAAGCTTGAAAGCATTAAAACTATTATTAGTTCAACAAGGAAAATTCATGGCCCTTTACGGGAACTCTGGTATTGATGGTTCAAAAGGGCAGGGACCTCAATCAAATTCTTGTATTTACTCTTATGTCACTGATGATGCAATTGATTGGATAAATGCTATTTCTCCTCAAACTTGCGTTAGCGCAACAGGAACTGAGGGAAGTCAATTTCTTATGAGTCCGTATAAACCTCAAGTCATCAAAAGAAGACTTTGCGAGGGAATAACTTATTTTAATAACATGATAGACATTCTTCGCAATATTCAACTACCTGATGGTCAAGAATATAATGAGATCAAAAAAATTCTCCCGACTCAAGATACTCTTCTAGCTTTGCTTGAGGTTGCAGAGTCAGGAGCATTTAACAATGGCAGTCCTAGGGGGCGAAACGCTCTAGCAACAACTAAGGGACTAACAGGGAAAAAAGATTGTATGAATCTTCATATGCCTATAATAGAGAAATGGTACGCCATATATTTTGAAACTATTTTTTAACTAAGTGATCTCAACAAAAAAAGGGCGAAAAATTAAAATTTTCGCCTAGTATTTTATTGCTTACCTAGTGCTTTCTATATTCTTCTGTAAAAAAATTAGGATGAAGATATTCATCAGCTAAAGCTTCTAAAACATCTGATATCGATTTTTCCTCGTTTGACTCACACGTTGCTCTAACTAGTCGTTAAAATATTGATTTTGAATTTCACCAGAGCAATCAGTTATTGATTCAACTTTATTATTAGATATTCCAATCAGGCAGCTCCATTCAGTTTCAATATTACCATGGGAATTTTGGCTAAAGTCTACTTTGACTGTTTTTCTACCATCTGATACGGCATCGCCTACAAATACTAATGGATTACTCGAGTTATCGATGCATTTGATTCTAATATCATCAAAACCGATAGAGACTAAAGCATTTTCAATTAAATCTTGTCCCTCGTTAGGGCAGATATATTGCTTCTCTTGAGCATAGGATGAAAATGAAACTAAAAAGATGAAGGGTAGTATTAAATTCTTCATTGGTGTCTCCATAAAAAGATTTTCTAAGATCGTACAAGAAGAGCTGATCGAAAAATACAGCACATGTTTATATTTACCTGTGTGTTAACAATTTAGACACTTTCTAAGCCCAGAGGACTGTCTATATTTCTAACACCCACTCTGAAATATCTTCAAACACCTGTAATTCAGTCCAAATAATTAATAAAATTGGTAAGAGACGAAATTTAAGGAGAAAGTGTGTACCGATCATTTTATGAGCTTGTGCCAAGCCCAGCTGAACAACAAAAATTTTTGCTACCTCTAGCCGATTTAATCGACCAAGACTCTGTAGTTGATTTGTTCATTGAAAAAGCTGAAAAGCCTAGTCGTATGGGATTCGATGGTGCATTTACTCTTATTGCAGAAGTAAGAGGTGAAAAAGTAGGTATTATCTATAATGATTTTAAAATGAACGGTGGTGGCTTTGGAGAAAAAAACTCGGAGCGAATTGTTGCTTTTTTAAACTACCTCGATCTTAATCGCATTCCTCTTGTATTTTCTCTACAGTCTATCGGGGTTCGCTTTATGGAAGGTAGAAAGGTCTTTAAGCACGCATTCAAAATTATCCCAGCACTTAAAAAATTTAAAGAAAACAACCTCATTATAACCTGCTCAACTGGCCAGACCCTAGGGATTGCAGCTCTTCTTTATGATTTTGGAGACTATAGACTAGGAATCAAAGATGAATCTTTAATCAACCTAACAGGTCCCAATGTCTATAAATTATTTTTTGGTAAGGGAATTGATTTTGAGAAGATTTCAAGTGCTCAAAACCAGCTTCAGATCACCAATATGGTAAATGATTATTTCTATGACCGCTCTGCCATGTTTGAGCATATAAGAGATATAATAGCTATTCAAAATGGACACGACTTCTGCGCAAAGAAAACCGTTTTCAAGCTAAACCTCAAAAAAGATGTAGAAAAACAGCAGAAAAATCATATTGCTTTACATGAACTACTTAAAAAAGTTCAACCAGATCAAAGCCTTATTCAAGAAGTGATGTCGAAAATTGATTGCTCAGTTAAGGTGTATATTGTTCGTACGGTGCTAGGGTATTACGGTCTTTTTTTGAATCCTCCAGGTAACGTAAATATGATCTGTGCTCGTACTCTACAAAAATATAAAATGGGTCTGGACTTATTTAAAAAACTTGGACTACCTATTATATCGCTAGTGAATACTTCGGGAGGAGATCCAAGAGTTGATCAGCTAGATAAAGATATCATTAGTGAATTAAATGATGTCACTGCTGCTATCATCGACTACCCATTCGCTAAGCTCGGTATCGTTAATGAGAAATGCTATGGAGGCGCAACAGTACTATCTTTTCCTGCCATTTTTGGAGGAGAGCCTTCGCTGATTCTAGAAGGCGCAAATCTAGGGGTTATGCATAAGTCGATTTTAGAAAAGCTATTGGATAACTCACCTAGGCTTTTAAAGATTATGAAAGCTAATATGGACAAAGAAACTCCAGACTATAGCGACCTAATTGAAGAGGGATTAATCGAGAAGAAAATTGAGTTGCATGAGCTTTCCAGCCATATCCAATTATTTATGTTGAAGAGAATTCCACTCAAAAATACTGAAAGCTCTGAATCTATAGCTGCTCCTTTACAAAAAACGATAGGTGAATAATGGAATCAAAGTCATATCATTGTGGAATAGAAATAGATGAGATAGCCGTATGTGATTTTGGACTCATGAAGCGTATGAGTAATCAGGATATTCTGGAACTCGGGCGTGGAAAAGTAGATCCTAAGTTGGCAAATTTTCTCTCAAAGAAAATGGGGATAGAAACGCGCTACCATTGCCCTGATGAGCTTTCCTCTTTTGAACTCGCAGCCAATGCTCTTGATAAACTAATTTCTAAGCAACCTGAAATTATTGACGAGGCTGAGTTTTTCATCTTTGCGGGAATTTCTAATCCTCTTCCGACTGTTTGTACTTCATCTCTTCTTGCGTGTGATAAAGGCTTTAAAAAAGCTAGTTGTTGGGATTTAAAATCCGGTTGCTCAAGTGGTGTACTCGCCATGCAGCAGGCCCTCGATTGGGTCAATCTCGGCGCCAAACAAGGGGTAATTATTTGTGCTGAAAGTATGACCAAGTTTGCAAACCCTGAAGCACTTCAAATGTCTGCATCTACTGGTGATGGAGCGTGTGCTATGATCGTTAAAAGATCTGATTCTTGGAAAGTTTTAGGTTCAGTTCACGGTACAGACTCAAGATTTATGCGCTCCATGTATGTACCTGGAAAATATCCGGTTAAAAAAGACTTCAATCCACTTGATTATGTTTTTACCTTTGATGAGAAAGGGGAAACACTGGAGATGATGGCGCATTATTGGATGCAGTCACTATCAGATCTTTTAAAAGTATCCGGTATTTCAGGTTCTGAAGTTACAGATTATATTGCCCACCAAGTGGATGGGACTAAGAATAAAAAATTTGCTCTTGCTCAAGAGATACCTGAGTCCTCTGTTGCCTTAAACTTTAGGGACTATGGAAACATGGGATGTCCTACAGTTTTTATAAATTACGCCCAGTGGATGCAAAATAGAGAGAACGATTTCTCTCGCGGCGACAAACTCGTACTTCACGCAGTCGGTGGAGGCCTTTCCTGGGCGGGACTCTGTTTAGAGCGAGTTTAGTAATTCCGAGTAAAGTACTTTTTTTCTAAGTTTCCCTACATTTCTTTATAGGTTTTGTTAAAATATAAGGACTGTATTCAAGGAGAAACATGGAAGAGACTCTGAAGAAAATTACGGATATCATTGCTAAAAATGATGATCTTAATAGCGATATAAGTCCTGAACTTATCCAACTTAACCACAGTTTTAAACATGACCTCTGCTTTGATTCAATTTCATTAATGTCTCTTGCCTATGAACTTCAAGAAGAATACCCAGATTTAGACGAAATGAGTATTTCAGAGTGGGACACCCTGGCTGACTGTGTCGCGACTTTGGAAGCTCTCAAAGATTAATGAATATTTTAAATCAATTTCTTCAATGCAAAGTCAGTTTGGGTGATGAGCTCATTGACTTGAATTCTAGATTAAATAATTTAAATACGACCTATGCAGGTTTGAAAAAGGGAAGCTTCACGATTGTGCGAGCAAAAGATCCTATTGATTTCAGCCTTCAATTCTTTCTGGCTCTTGATAAAGGGCTTATTCCTATTCCTGTTGCAAATGACATACCTGAAATCCAACTAAATAGATTAACAGAGATGTATCAAGGTGAGGGCTCAGGATTTGAAAATGCTTATGCTTGTTTAACTTCTGGTTCAACGGGAGAGCCAAAGCTCTGTGTTTTGTCTGTTAAGAATGCTTTGCAAAACGCAAGTGCACATGCAGGCTCTCTAGAAATTTCTAAAAATCAAACGGTGGTTCAAACACTGCCTCTATACCATTCATTCGGTATCGTTTGTTATCTTTTTGGTGCAATTGAAATTGGCTTTCATCTGAACTTAAATAAAGCTTTCTTGGGTTTAAAGTCTTTAAATAGAAAGAACGTCGATAAGGGTGTGATTCACTTAAGTCCTGCTCAAGTTCAGTTTATTACTAAGGAAGCAGGTGAATCCACAAATCATTTTGAAGTGGTTTCTATCGGTGGAGGAGTAGCTTCTAAGTCTTCACTTGAGGTACTAGCCCAAAAATTTCCAAATGCAAAACTATACACAACTTACGGTTTAACTGAAGCAGGGCCAAGGGTCACGTCAGGTTTGTGGCAAAAAGAAAAATATAAGACGGGAGATATAGGTAAAGCTCTTTCTGGAATTCAGCTCAAAGTTCTTAACTCAAATGGAGAGTTAGTTCTTAAAGGAGAAGGTCTTCTGGCTATTAAAACTCCTTATTTAAAACTTAATGATAGAGATGATCTTGTAGATGATTTTTATATCACTAGGGACATTGTTTCACTTCAAAATGGTAATGTTTGCTTTAACTCTAGAGAGGGAGATTTAATCAATCGAGGTGGTATAAGTGTTTATCCTCGATTGATTGAAGAAATCGTGAACTCACATAGTGAAGTTGAAGACTGCATCGTATTTAAAGAGCAATCAGATGAATACGAAGAAGTTCCCGTGTTAGTCGTGGAAACGAATCTTAGTGTGGATGAAATAAAATCACTTATAAAATACGATTTAGATATTCACCAGAAACCTGTCAGAATTTATTGTTTCAAAGAGTTTCCACGAATGTCTTTGAATAAAATTGATAGAAACAAACTTAAGAAGTGGATGCAATATGAGTAAGATTTGGATTAAAGATATTCAGCACTATATTCCAGAGCAATGCCTGACGAATGAAGATGTTATTAAAAAATACAATATTAGAATGAAGCCAGGTTGGGTGAAAAAAATTGTCGGGATTGAAAAGAGGCATTGGGCGCCAAAGGAAATGGCAGCAAGTGACTTAGCATTTGAAGCGGTAAGCAAAATGGATCTGAAAGATTTTGATGGTGCTATTTTTGTGTCTACTATAAGCGGAGATTATCCAACACCTTCTACAAGTTCAATTGTGAAGAGAAAGCTTGGTTTAAGTAATTTAAAACCTGCGATTGATTTAAATGCTGCTTGTGCTGGGCAAATTTTTGCTTTAGAAATGGCTTTCCATAGATTGAAGGCTACAGATGAAACACAGGCTCTGGTCATCGCAAGCGAGATCCGTAGCCGTTTTTTAAATATGCAAGATAGAAGAACTGCCTTTATATTTGCCGATGGAGCGTGTTCAATCTTATTAGAAAAATCAGATAATGCTCCCGGAGAGATCGAGTGGATACTTTCTCGTACTTATCCTAGCGACAAGTATGAAATTTATATACCAGCAGGAGGAAGCGCGAAACCCATTACATCTGAAGTTATCGAGAAAAATGAACATTGTATTACA
>CATLVA010000029.1 GCA_950060715.1 uncultured Oligoflexia bacterium
GCGCTTCACTTCCTTGCTGATAATTCTACCCAGGTCACCGTCCATCCCCTGCTTGATGGACACCGTCTCCCTCAAAACGCCGCCCGCAGCGTTCTGGGGTGTGCCGAAATCCAGGGCCCCCAACTCTACCTTTCGCTTGGCCAGGTATAGGCGCAAAAGTTCTACCACCTGTTCCACTGAGTATTAAAAATATTGGCGTGTATTATAAAATTGATAAAACAGAAGGTGAATACTATGCCTATACTCTTCATCCCACTTGGAAATTTTGGTTAAGTGGCGATCAAAATTTCAAGGCAAGAGAGGGAGATCAAATTTTTGTTGCTGCCAATATATTTTCCCCTGCAGGTTTTAAAGGCAAAATCTATATGCGTTGGTTGAAATCGACTCAAGATGGTTGGACTACGTCGGATCGCATACCTATCGAAATTTGGGGCGGCCGTGCAAAAGGCTTTAGAGGATTTGCCTTCAAAAATAATTATACCGAAGGAGATTGGCAAGTCAGAGTAGAAACAGATGATGGACTTGAAATTGGAAGGTTGAGTTTTGAAGTATCGAAAGATCCCGCAGCTGAATCCGACAGGATCTTTCGTAGAGTTAAATTAAATTAAACAAAAATTCCGGCAATACACGCTGTCATAAAGCAGGCAAGCGTACCACCAATGAGAGACTTGATCCCTAGTTTTGCAAGATCTTGTCTTCGGTTAGGAGCGATACCTCCAATCCCACCAAGTTGAATGGCGATCGAAGAGAAGTTTGCAAATCCACAAAGAGCATAAGTCGCAATAATCGTTGCTCTCTCACTTATCGATCCTGCTTTTACAGCAGCTTGTAGATCAAGGTATGCAACAAATTCATTTACAACTGTTTTCTTTCCAAGAAGAACTCCTACTTGCAAACAATCATCCCAAGGAACACCCATAAAGAATGCAAATGGAGCAAAAAGATAACCGATTATAACTTCAAAGCTTAGGTTTTCAAAACCAATTAAACCTCCGAACCAACCGATCACCCCGTTTAAAAGAGCAATTAAAGCGATAAATGCCAGTAGCATCGCCCCAACGTTTAGCGCAAGGTTTAACCCTTCACCGGCTCCTCCAGCTGCAGCATCGATTAAATTGACATGAGTCTTTGGAAGGTCAGCTTTAACTACACCTGCTGTTTCTGAAACTTCTGTTTCAGGAACCATCAGCTTAGCAATCGCTAGTGCTGCAGGCGCAGACATAACTGAAGCTGCTAATAAGTGACCAGCATCGATTCCCATTCCAACATAAGCAGCAAGAACACCACCTGCAACTGTGGCCATACCACCAGTCATAAGTGCCATCAGCTCAGACTTTGTCATTCTATCAACAAATGGTTTAACAACTAACGGAGCTTCTGTTTGACCAACAAAAATATTTGCAGCAGCCGAAAGGGACTCAGCTCCACTTGTACCCATGACTTTCACCATTAACATTGCCGTCCACTCGACCACTTTCTGCATAATTCCAATATGGTAGAGAACACTCATTAATGAAGACATAAAAATAATTGTTGGTAGTACTAAGAAAGCAAAAATGAATCCAAATTTTGAAGGATTGGTAAGGTCACCAAAGATAAATTTTGAACCTTCGTTTGTATAATTCAGGACGTTTTGAAAAAGTGAACGAGCACCTTCGAAGATATCAGCTCCAATCGGAGTCTTTAAAATGAAAAGACCGAATACTAGCTGGAGAACAATCCCCATCCCTACTGTCTTCCATTTAATATTCTTACGAGAAGTACTTAATCCATAAGCTACTGACAACATAACCAGCAGTCCAACAAACGACATCAATCTTTCCATTATTTTAATCCCTTAGAAATTAGTGTGCAGGCTCTTATAAATTGCACAACGCGAGAATTCAATGGAAAATATGGGGCCATTGTGACAATTACAGACTTTTTTTCTGTAAGAATTTTAGAAGTTTAGATTGAAACCAACACTATATGGTGACTGAATTAAGGCCACTTGTGAACCGTATTCTTGTCCATGCCAAAGACCACGCATTCCCGTACCAAAGGATTTTTGATCATCAAGCCTTCCGTACTCATCACCATCAGGGTACATCAAATTCTGGGTTTTAGTTGCTTGATTCATTGCGACAACTACAACTCCAGCAATGATACCAATCGAGGCTCCTACAATAATATTTCTCGTATGCTCTTTCGGCTCCTCAACAAATGACAGAGTTGATAAACCTAGAACCGCTCCAGCAAGTCCCCCACCGACAACGATCAATAAATCACTTTTAGTATCATTAACGAGCATTTCGATATTTTCATCTGCTTGCCCATAACTGGTTTGAGCGTTAAGAACGATAAAAAGACTCAATATTAATTTCACGAATAGCTTAGATGTCACGACTTTCTCCAAAAATGACTAAACAGTTCAGACATTTACTAATATGATATGGTTTACGTTTAACAGTGGCAATATTTAAGAGATTATGACGCAATATTCAATGTATCACATTATAGAAAAGAAAAAACACGGACTCGAACTCACTAAGGATGAAATCGATTGGACCATAAATGGGCTGATGGACAAATCAGTTGCTGAGTACCAAATGACGGCCTTATTAATGGCGATTTATTTAAATGGTATGAGTAAAAAAGAGACTGCTTACCTCACGGCTGCCATGCTCAACTCTGGTCGAGTCTTAAAATTTGATGATGAATCCATAGTAGATAAGCATTCTACAGGTGGTATTGGAGACAAAACTTCCTTCATCCTCGCTCCAATTGCGGCAGCTTGTGGTGTGAAGGTTCCGATGATCGCTGGCCGTGGCCTGGGATTTACTGGCGGAACAGTAGATAAGGTCGAAGCAGTACCAGGCTTCAAAACCGGTTTAAGTCTAGATGAGTTTGAAGAGAAACTGATGAAAGACTCGCTTGTTCTTATGGGACAAACTGAAGAGATCGCTCCGGCTGATAGAATCATCTACGCTCTAAGAGATGTAACAGCGACTATTGATTCGGTCCCTCTGATTACTGCAAGTATTATGAGTAAAAAATTAGCAGAAGGTGCCAATGGTATCGTTATGGATATAAAGGTAGGCTCGGGTGCTTTTATGGGCTCAAAGTCTGACGCCAAAAAACTTGCTAAGAGTATTCTTTATACCGCAAAAACCTATGATAAAAGATGTGTCACTCTCCTTACCAATATGAATCAACCTCTCGGTCAAGCCGTAGGCCACACTTTGGAAGTTATCGAGTGTATTGAAGTTTTAAAAGGCAATGGAGCGAAAGATTTAGTTGACCTATCAATTGAACTTGCAGCCCATATGATACGCTTAGCAGGTAAATCGAAGTCTCAGGCTCAGGCAGTTAAGATGGCGAAAAAAGCTGTCAAATCCGGTGAAGCCCTAAAGGTATTTGAAAAAATGCTACGGGATCAAGGTGGAAATGGAGATGTAGTGCGAGACTACAGTATAATGGATCTTGCTCCACTAAAAACTGAAGTTCTCGCTCCCAAAGATGGCTTCGTAAAAAACTTTAATAATAAAGATGTTGGCTTTTTATGCACAGAACTTGGTGGTGGAAGAAAAGTCAAAACAGATAAAATAGATTTTGGTGTTGGATTTTATTTTCATAAGAGAATTGGAGACAAAGTTCGCAAAGGAGATTCCCTACTCACGATTTATCACCGTGAAAGTCAAAAAGAATTAGTGGAAAAGATCTCCAATCAATTTGTGAAGTCAGTGATTAAATTTTCAAAATCCAAACCAGCCAAAGCAGAGATCATTTATGATCTCATGGAGAATTAAGATGGATATGAATGCTATTAATAGCAGTGCGAAAGCAATTAAAGAAAAACTTTCATGGAGCGATGAACCAGTAGGTGTGATCTTAGGTAGCGGCCTAGGTTCGTTTGTAGATGAACTTCAAGATCAAGAAATCGTTCCCTATACAGAGATCCCTAACTTCTCTCAGACGACTGTCGTTGGACATTCAGGAGAGCTAGTAAAAGGAACAATTAACGGTAGAACAGTGCTGGCCATGAAAGGTCGCTTTCATATTTACGAAGGTCATCCAGTTCAGTCTGTCGTACTTCCAATAAGAGTCTTAGCAAAATTAGGTTGTAAAAAAATCATCATTACCAATGCCGCGGGTGGGATCAATAAAGATTTTCATCCAGCAGATTTGGTACTTATTAATGATCATATCAATATGATGGGCCAAAACCCACTTATTGGTCCAAACCTAGAAGATTTTGGTCCAAGATTTCCAGATATGAGTGAAGCTTATCCTAAAAGATTGCGTGAACTTGCTCATAAATGTGGTGAGAAAATAGGCCTAAAACTAAAAGAAGGCGTTTATGCTGGTTGGCTTGGTCCTTCCTATGAAACTCCAGCTGAGATCCGATTACTTAGAACTCTAGGGGCTGACCTTGTTGGTATGTCTACAGTTCCTGAGGTCATTGCAGCCAATCATGCGGGTGTTGAAGTCTTAGGGATATCTTGTGTGACGAATTACGCTGCAGGAATTTCGAATGAGAAGCTTAGTCATGCAGAAGTAAAGGAAGTTGCGAATAAAGTTATGGATAGATTTAGTTCGCTAGTATCTACGATCATAAAGGATATGGATGTCTGAAGCAGATAAAATTATTAATGCTCTCAATTTTTGCGTTATCGACCTCGAAACAACAGGTGGTAATGCGCAAAAAGACCGCATTATAGAAATTGGAATGGTAAAAATTAAAAACAGAGAAATTACTGAAAGTAAAAGCTTCTTAGTTAACCCCACCATTGCAATTCCTGAATTTATTCAAAAGCTGACTAATATTAAACAAGCAGATGTTGCAGATGCACCTATTATTGATGAAATAATTGATGAAGTTGTGAAGTTTATCGGTGACGACGTTATCGTTGCTCACAACACCTCATTTGATGTTCCTTTTTTAAATGGGGTTTTAAAGCGTTTAAAAATGGATAAACTTAAAAATAAGGTTATCTGTACCAACGTTATGACTAAATACCTTATTCCTGAAATTTTAAATTCAAACCTTAATTATATGTCTAAGCTTTTTGAAATTGAACATTCAAAGGCTCACCGAGCTGAAGATGATGCAATGGCAACCGCAAAACTTCTCATTAAGTACCTAGATATTTTTTCCTCTAAAGGTTTGAAGAAAATTAACCAACTCTACTACCCTAGGAATCGTTTTGAACTAGACCGTGCCCATTTCACTAAAGATATGGGAACCACGGGATTCATAGACGCCATAAAAGATTTTGATTTCTCCATTACCCTTACGGTTAAAGGAGATAGAGGTCTGATTTTAGCTGTCATACCGCTTGAGTCACCAAAAGATGAATTTGAATTTGCGAAGGAAGTCTTAGAGTCCCTCGACTGGGAAATCATAACGGTAAAAATGCTACACCCATATCTAGATGGTTTGTTTCAATTCAATAATCATTTTTCAAAATACCCAGAAGCTACTTGTAAAAAAATATTGGGGTATCTGAAAGAGAAAATAGGAACCGTTGAAGACCCTACCCCTTTAGGAAAAATGGATTTTATCGTTTCACATCATCTCGTTTCTGAACAAATAATTTCCTATAGTTTTTTAAGTCTAAATACTAATACAAGGTCTCTTTTTAAGATTCCGGCACAGAAAAAGAAGTTTTACCAATTTTTAGTTGGTCAGATAAATCGCTTTGAAGGCGCTCAAAAAGGTCGAAGAAAAAGCACTTTACACGACGAAATGGTTCCTGTTATTGAAGCTTTTCTTGAGAAAACGAAATCCTCAGGTGACTATCTTTACTTAGACCGAAAAATGATAAAATCAAATAAGGAAAGTACTTTAAACTTGATAGAGCGTTTTTCTCAAGACTCTCAAAGCAAAGTACACTTTCCAAAAGTTCATTTATAAAAAATTTAGTTGAGCTGAATTGTTAGGGTCTTAGGCCCTACATTCAATTCCAAGTTAAACAGTTGTAGTAAATGATTCAGAAGTTTATGCTGTGGCAATTGAAGTTTTGAAATATCACTACTGGTATTAATACTAATACAATCCTTTTTCTCTTTTATATTGACCTCAAATTGTTTCGTATCAGATAGTCGAACTAAATCAGAGTGCGATGTCATAGTTAGTAAATCATTGAGAATTAAATAAAAGACCATAGTGAGAACTGAGGAGTTTGCGCTAATTTTGAATTCTTTTTCGAGTATAAAATTGTAGTTTAATTTTAAATTACTCTCAACCATCCTAAATTTTAATAGTTCATAGGCTTGGCCGACAGCAGCTTCCCAATTGAGGCTTTGTGTTTCTTCAATATTCTTCCTAGAGAAGCCAAGAAAAGTTTGAACAAGGCCTTTGCATCGATAAATAGTTTCCTTCATTTTTTTAAAGGAATCCATCATCTCATCTTCATGATCATCCAACATTAAAACATCCAGTGCCGCAGAAATTCCACCTAGCGGATTATTCAACTCATGTGCAATTGATGAGCTGATAATTCCCAGCTCTTCATTACTCTGCATACTTTTGTCATTTTCAAGTTTATAAATAATCGAGAGTTTTGTGTTAGGGTTTAGAATGATAACTTCAACTTCCCAATCAATCTCTTCTGAATCAAACTTTGTATTTTTTAAAGGTACATCTGTTGGATTTAAATTAAATTGCTTGAAAGCTTCGTTAAACCATAATACTTCGCCAGAGTTGTCTCGAAGGAGAAGTCCATGCTCAATTTGGTCTAAACTTTGATTGAGTATCTGGGAATGCTTTTGATAATGATTAAGTTCTTTAATAAACTGCCTGAGTAAAGCCTGAATATATTCAAAAGCTAGCTCATTTGGAGAAAGTGAATTTAAACTCAAAGGAATTAAATCAATAGTTCTCTCTTCGAAAAATTTATCAATCGCATCTACTAAATTGTCTTCAATTATCGCGGGAGTACCATTAAAAATTGTCCTGACATCTTTTGAATCAAATTCTTTTAGAAGTGCGGCTTCACTAGAGAATCTTGAAAGTTCAAGCTCAGACTCAATTATAAAGAAAATTTCATCTAAGTTACTTGAAATTTCAAAGAAAATTATTTCGCTCATGGATTCAAATAGACCTACATTTGCGGCAGGGTATTTGAAAACTAAATCGACTTCCTTATTAAAATCCTCTAAGACTTGATGATCTTCTCGAATAAAGATAAGCCTCTTACTTTGCACACCTTCTTCCCAGGCTGAAATATCGCGATCAAGTAGGAAATCCTTTATCTCTCTCGATAGTTCTGACTGAGAAAAATCTGGTGAAAAATAATAGCTGAGCATTATTTATTTTAATCCAAACTGTTTTTTTGATGACTCAACGAGAGAAGCACCATCAGCGGCTTTTCCAGCGACTTTCACTCCCCAATGCAAATGAGGCCCGGACACTCTTCCGGTCTTTCCGGCAAGACCAATAATTTGGCCTTTCACAACTGGCTGGCCTTGTTGAACATCAATTCTAGAAAGGTGAGCATAAAGCGTGAAGATATCCATTCCGTGATCTACAATAACCACATTTCCCGTATAGAATAAATCACCGACAAAGACTACCCTCCCGCTGTTTGCCACTGGTATCTTAACTCCAACAGCAGCACGAAAATCGGTACCTAAATGAGAAGTCTTTTTTAGATCGTTAAAGACTCGTCTCTTTCCAAAGTCGCTGGTAATTTTAGTGTAAAGTGGCATTCTAAAAGGCTGATCAAAAAGAAACTCCGGAGCAGAGCTATTGTAGATATCTCTGGTCATTAGCCATTCTTTCTCAACTCTCTTTTTAGCCTCTTCAGAAAGAACGACCTTACTTTTTGCCACTCTAAGTTGTTCTTCTTTGTATGGAAATTGAGAAATTTCTACATTTAAAATCACTCTTCCATCTTCTAGAGCACATGTTCTTTGAGTTTCTTCAGAGTAATAATCTTCGCTATAATAAATTTTCGCAGTACCAGTTTTGACTCGAAATTTTAGTTTATCAGGCTTGGCTTCCAAATTTTCTGTACTACAAATTGCCTCATATGTGCCGTCAGCAAGAGGAAGATTCATTTCGATATATTCGAGTTGTCCGTTTTTGACGCTTATACTCTGTGGAGTGATTTCAGGAAGGACTTTTTTCTCTTCTTTTTTAGCTTCTACTTTTTGTGAAAGAGGAGTGATATTTGCTGAGGCACAGCTTAAAAGAATAAAAAATAAACTAAACTTTCTTAACTTCTGCACTACCATCATAAAAATTAATCCTTAACTTTGAGTTTGGGTTAATTTTAACAAAATCTTTATAACTTGTAATGACTGAATTCTCATCTTCGAGATAAGTATACCCTCTTTCAAGTACATTATGGGGGCTTAAACTTTTTAGAGCCCTAGTAAATACATCAAGTTTTGCTTGTCGTTCTTTCTGCTGACTCTCCATGGCCCGAACAGCATCATCTATCAACTCTTCAAGGCGAAGCTTTTTATCTGAGATGGCCAGCTGTGACTCCATTGCATGTAAATTAACTCGGCCAAGTCTTTGTCTTTGGAGCCCTAACCTTTTCTCTAATAAGTAAACAAAATGAGATGGATTCACTTTCTCGATACGCTCTAAAACTTTTAATTTAAATCCACGAAAGGTCTGACCTAGATTTCTCATGGCATAGTCCATTCGTTGTTTGATTTTGGTTTGTGGTTCAGAAATATATTCTGCAGCTGCTGATGGTGTTTCAAGTCTAAGATCAGCAACAAAATCACTTAAACTAAAATCCACTTGGTGACCTACCGCACTTATTGTTGGAGTTTTGGCTTTATAAATTTCACGTACTAATTGTTCGTCGTTAAATGCCCATAAATCTTCTAAGGAGCCTCCTCCTCGAGTCAGCAATATGAGATCGATATCCGCCTGAGAGTCCGCCCACCTCAAAGCCTTGATCAAACTCCTGGGAGCCTGATCTCCTTGAACCAAGCAAGGGATGATGAGTACATCACACCAAATAGATCTTCTTTTTATAATATTCACAAAATCGTGGACTGCGGCGCCTGTTGCTGCTGTTAAAACAGCAATTCTTCCCGGAAATTTGGGTATTTCTTTTTTGTGAGCTGCTTCAAACAGTCCTTCGCTAAGTAGCTTTTGTTTTAAGGCTTCAAATTGTTGTTTAAGATCACCTTTGCCAGCTTTCGTAATTTTCTTTGCGATTAACTGAAAGGTTCCTCTTTTGGAGTAAACATTAATAGGTCCGCTAACAATAACCTTATCTCCATCTCGCATCATTTTCACTTGGGGATTTCTAAGAGCATCCCCGCGAAACAATGCGCATGATAATGAAGCATCGGCATCAGAAAGAGTAAAATAAATATGACCAGTCTTTGAGGGAGATAAATTAGAAATTTCTCCAGAGACTTCGATATGGGAAAATTCAAATTCTAGCGAAGTTTTAATCGCATTAACAATGTCTTTAACACTTAAAACTTCACTAGTCATATTTGATTATTTTTTCTGATAAAAAGAAAATGTTTTAATAAATTTTATCGCCTGCAGAACTTGATAATCATCTGAAGCTTTGTATTTTCTAAAAATATCTTCTTTACCTTTAGATTCATTCTTCTTTTTCTTACGCGCTTGTATTCTTTCTGCACGCTCAATTCTCTCTTTCTTTTCTTCCTCGAGACGAGCTTCTTTTTCTTCAGCAGTTTCAATTGTAGCCGTTAGGTGATTTCGTAGGTCTTTTTCTCTAATATAACTTGCTTGTTTCTCATTTTCTTCCATCCATGAGTTCTCCATTTCTGCGATCTCGATGTCAGGAACAATTCCTAGAGCTTGAATCTTTCTATTTTTTGGAGTCATATATTGAGCAATCGTTAACTTTACACCATTCTCATCATCAATTGGAACGACTGTCTGTACAGACCCTTTTCCAAAAGTCTGAGACCCCATGATCAGCCCTCGTTTATAATCCTGGATAGCTCCAGCGACAATCTCAGAGGCTGAAGCGGAAG
>CATLVA010000030.1 GCA_950060715.1 uncultured Oligoflexia bacterium
GGTTAAATTCACCATCATGGGGAGCACCGAGTGTTCCCTCTAGCATCTCTCCTGCTCTACAGAAGCGGCTAACACCTACTTGTGAAAGAGCAATAGCATATTGATCTCGCTCATTTACACCTGTTTCAAGACCACAGCTTTGCAGGTAGAATCGGAAATCGTTTAGACTTCTCTTAAGGCCATTTAATGAGTCAAAACTCTTTATCTTGACCGAACCATTTAGTGCTGTCGGCTCTGGAAAATTATGTGAGCTTAAGCTAGCACTCATATCTTTAGTAAAGATTCCAGGAGTCTGGCCTAAGAACTCTTGGTAAAGATCTAGTTGCTTCTCTTTTAAAAATTCAACATATTCATTTGGATCAAGGTTTTCTCTGGTATAAAACCAGGCATTTTTTAATTCGCTCAGAAACTTCTTTCGATCTATAGAAGCTTCTAAATAAATATTTTGCGAACTTGAACATGCCTGTTGATTATAAAAAGTAATATCTTTTACGACCTGACTGTAGTCTAAATCTTCTAAACCTTTTTGCGTAATAACATGAAATGAAATCTTAGGTCCATGAGTGATAAGTTTTTTGGAATAGTCTAAGTTCTCTTTTACATTTCCGATCGCCTCTTCGCCCCCCCATATAATCACAGCATCAACAAGGTTAAACAATTGCTTCTCAATTGTTTTATCACCCCCTCTATATTTGAAGAAACAAACCAGAGAGTGAATACGAGGAGCATATTTTTCAAGAGAATTTTGTAATTCAAAAACAATATCTGAGGTTATATCTGAGTACTTTACAATATTTATATTTTTACTTAGAACCCCCATAATCATCGAATCGATAAGTCCGAGAGCAATATTAGATGCACTTATATGTAAAAGCTTACCAAGAGGAGCATAATGTACACGACCTTTAAAACCCTTTCGGTGAGTAAAACCATCAAGCGCATACTCATCGCCTAATTCGATCAGTATACGTTTTCGAAGTGAAAATGAATCAAAAAGATCACCAATAATTTCTAAATCAGTTCCGGCATATTTTTTACCGAATTCACCTTGTTCAGACCACACCTCTTGCAGCGTATGAAATTCCTGCAAAATCTCGCTGATGCTAGGAAGGTTGGCATGAAATGTTTCAAGGTAGTGTATGACATCTTTGACAGAATTCGCAATCATGACATCATCTCCAAAGCTTTAAGGGCGCAACCTTTATTTTTAGATACACCGGCCCTACCAATTAATTCTAAATAAAAGCCTTTTTCGTCCTCTAAAATTCTCCCCCAATCTGTAGTGAGAAGAGAGATAGATGGAAAAGAAGTTAAGTAGGTGCTGATAAATTGAACGAGTCCTACTTCACCGGGTTTTAGACAGGCCAGTGTCCTAGGGTCTCGGATAAGAACTCGAGCGTAATTGGGAATCCTTAGGCGCCCAATTTCATCATCAACATAAGGAACTCCATGCTCGACCATTCCAAACAGATCTCTTATATTTGACTTTGGTATCCCAAGGGAGTTGGCCACTAGTTCTCTGAAGACTGATTTTTCAATCTTTTGGTCTTCCTTTTGTTTCCAACCACCGCCGGTCTGAACCCATGAGTCCTCACCAAGGTTTAATTTCAAATTATGTTTTGCAATCAATTCATAAAGAAAAGCTGGAAACCCTAATATCCGAGTCGAATACTCTGAGATTTCAAACTCTTTAAGTTTTGCGAGAGTTTGTTCTTCGTCGTATTGAAATTCACTACCATCAAATTGAAAAGTGTAATAAACCTCTGCCTTATCAGTAAAGCCTGTTAATAATTCATCAGTAAAAGCAGTTCCGACATCCCTTGCCACAGCAGGATCATAGGTAAAACAGAGATAGTTATATTTTTTCTGTGAAGTTATTCCTAAATCTCTATGAACATTATAGGCAAGAGTTTTTACTCGATCCAAAGAACACTGATCTAAAAAAATTTGACTCCTCTGCCCTGAAGTTCCTGAACTTCCTAGAGTCAAGACAATATTCTTTTTTGGTCCGGTGATGATTTCATGATATTTGAAAAGATTAACCATGGTATAAGGAAGTTTTTCTAAATCATCCAGACTCTCAATTTTTTGGAAATTATTTTTTTCGAGTAAGAACTTAAAAAAATCACATCCGTCTCTATGCACAGAGATCGCTTCATTAAGTGAATCTAAAAAAAGGGCATCGTTTTTTTCAAATGCAGGTGCATTAATTAATTCATCTGTTTTCATTTTTTAAAATAACTTCCTAAGAATTTACTCTCCCAAAGAGAAATATAATTTCTAAGATACCGCTCATTAGCACCGGTAAGTTGTAGGTTATTAAAATCTAAAACTTCAAATGAACGGCTAAAAACAGCATAGTCATAGCGTTTCTCACCCTCTGATTGAAAGGCAGGCAAATAACCACAAGGAATAAATTTTGCGCCTAAAACTTTATTGAGAATATTCATTCGGTTGGCCCGAATTATGACTTCGATATAACGAATCCCTCGGTCTCTTAAAAGGTTAGACACTTTTAAAAATAGATCAGTAAAAGAAACTTCCCGGTCGATCTTACAACCTAGGATCACGCAATGCTTGTCGTACTCATTTACATAGGCAAAAAGCTCAATATTCTCAGCAGGAGATGTGATCCATAAATTGGGTTTATGAAAAGGAAAAAAGGCCAAGTCTATTTCGTTACTTGCTTTGAGTTTCTTATAACGATTCTGAGTAAAACTTGGGGCACTGTCAACCACTTCCAAAGCAGGAACTTCCCCGTAATAGTTCTTTTCTGTCCAGAGATCTGCTTTTTTCATCGCAGGTAAACTGATATTCTCTCTTACAATTTCAAAGAGATTATAAATATCGGGATGCTGCTCAAAACTCTCATACCTTTTAGAAAGTGCATCACCAAAATATATCGCCGCCAATGCATGGGTTTCATAATCCCTCGTTTTATGAACATTAGGAAAAATCCCTAATTGCTTAAACCCCATATTGGCAGTCAAAACCTGTGCTGCCTTATGCACAGTCCTTGTAGTGATATAAAGAACTTCTAGCCCTTGAGTGCTTTCTTGAATATCTTTAATCCCAAACTCGATCATTTTCTGAGTAATATTATGTCCACGGTAATCAGGATGAACCACTGCTCCGCCGGCCTTACCTAACATATACTCTTCGTTGTAGAGAAAAAGTAAGCAAGCAATCACCTTGCCCTGATCTTTAACTAGATAAATTCGCTTGGAATCATCTAATATGGATTGCCTCAATTCCTGAGGTCCGTGAAAACTTCTGTCTGGATAAAGACCTGTGTAAGCAAGTTGGTACAAGTCTAGTATTCCTACGATATCATTCAATGTGGCCAAAACTATTGGAAATTCCATGCCTCCTTATAACTCAAATTCGGTTTTTGAGCCAAAGTTGTATGGAGTTTTTACATAGATAAAAAGTCTTTAATATTAGCTATTTAACTGGTAAGAGTAATTATGATTTTTGCCCTCGTAATATCTGCATTCTTAACATCCATTATTTCAGGTGTGGCCGGGATGGCCGGAGGAGTATTACTCCTATCACTTATGACCTTTTTTTTAGATATTAGGTCCATTGTTCCTATTCACGGAGTCGTGCAGCTGGTGAGTAATAGTTCACGTTGTTGGTATCTTCGCCAAAATGTAAGAATGGATTTCTTCTGGCCTTTTTTCTTGGGTGCACCACTTGGATTTGTCGCCGCTTACTTCATTTTAGGTCAGATAGAAAAAACTCAATATTTATATCTGTTTTTGTCGATACTTATTTTTTGGGCGTTATTTAAACCCAAAAATCTTCCCGAGATTAGGTTAAAATCTTACCAATGGGCAGTTCTTGGTTTTTTCAGTGCCATTCAGGGGGCATTGGTTGGTGCTACAGGTCCATTACTTGCGATCTTCTACCTCCGCTCTGATTTAAAAAAAGAAGAAATTGTCGCAACCAAAGCGATGCAACAGTTGACCACACATCTTTTAAAAATCCCTCTTTTTCTAAGCCTTGATTTTGCTTACAGTGAATTTTTACTACTTATCACTTTGATGTCGGCCTCTACAATTTTAGGAAGCCTTGTGGGTGTTAAAATTTTAAAACGCCTACCCGAAAACTTTTTTCAAATCATATTTAAGTCTTTATTGTTTTTAGCTGCAATAAGAATGGTTTATAAATTCTATGAGGCCATGAATGTCTGAAACTAAAGTTATCGCTCTCTCTTCTTTAACTGCCATTGTCGCTGAGATTTTTTTAGTCTTTATTATTTATTTTAATCCCCACAAGCTTGCACCAATATATGATACTGATCTGCAAATCTGGATAAATGCACTGATGAATTTAGGTGCAGCAATTTGCTTGGCGGTAGCTTTTTATTTCATCAAAAAAAAGAAAAAGTCTGAACATGTTTTGATGATTCATTTAGCACTGCTTTTTTCGGCTCTTTTTTTAGTTAATTATATTTTCTACCATATGAGTGTTGGCCACACTGTTTTCCGTAATCAAGATTTTAGAGTGCTCTATTTGATTCTACTTGGAACCCATTTATTGACTTCAGTCATTTCACTTCCGTTTATATTTACAACTTATGGATTAGGGATAACTGACAATCTCTTGGCGCACAAGCGACTTGCAAAATGGACTTTTATTATGTGGGAGTATGTAAGTGTGACGGGTGTTTTGATCGTTTTGATGTTGAAGTTTCTAAATACAGGCCCTCTTTAAGAGGGACCCATATTTAAAAGTAAAGAATTACTTTGCCATGATGTCGTGAGCTCTAATAGTCTTTCTACCATTAGCTTTTGCTCTTGTTTGAGCTTGCTCAACTAGCCAGTAAACGTACTCATTTAGACCTTCAAGAGCGTCTGAAGAAACCATAAAAGTTTCCTTTCCAGCACCTTTAAGAGCTTCTTTTGTTTTAGAACCAACTAGTAACATTTCTTTTTTAGCTGCAGTTTTCTTTGCCATGTTTGATCTCCTTGTCATAAAACACTTATAAAATTGTTAATTTAGATCGGAAAAAAGTCAAAGTTAAATCCAAGAAAAACCCCAGAAAACCGGCCCTACCAAGCATTTCATGACGTTATAAGGTGAATAACTCGGTGCGCACCTAAATCAACGCACCTCACCTAGCACTCAATTGCCTCTTGAATATTTTTTAGAGTAATTTCCCACAAAGTTTTTCTCGCCTCAACTGAGGCCCAGGCCACATGAGGTGTTAAAATCAAATTCTCATCATTTATGACTTCAACTAACCCTGAAGATGCTTTCATGGGTTCAGTCTCAATAACATCTAAGGCGAACTTAATATTTTTCTCATTGTTCTTCAAAAAGTCTCTTAATGCTATTTCATTTATTATTCCACCACGACCGACATTAATAACTCTACAATTGGCTTTTAATTTCTCTAATTCATTTTGGGATAAAAGATTTTTAGTATCTTTATTCAAGGGAGCATGTATTGAAATAATATCAGAAGTTGAAAGTAATTCGTCTAGCTCAACTTGTTTAAAGGCCTGCTGATTATTTCTCCCACTGGTAGAGTAATACTGAACACTAGAACCAAAACTCTCGGCGATTTTTGCAACTTTTTGTCCAATATTCCCAAGCCCAATGATTCCCCATCTTAACGCACCCAATTCGTGAAAGCGGTTAAAATAAGTAAAGCTCGAATGATTAATCCATTTTCCCGTTTGAGTAAATTGTAAATAATCATCTAGATCATGAACAAGTTTAAACGCCATTGCAAAAGTATGAGTCACTACAGAGTCAGTGCTATAACCTTTAGCATTCATAACCTTGATACCTTTCATTTGTGCGTAGTCGGTATCAATATTATTAACTCCAGTTGCAGTTACAATGATTGCTTTAAGTTTAGGCAGTGCTTTCATTACCTCAGCATCGATAATAACTTTATTGGTGACGATAATTTCTTTATCTCGACAACGCTCAATCAAATCACTGTCGGCCGTCTGTTGATATACTTGCGCATTTTTAGGCAATCCGGAAAGCTCCAGATCTCCTAATGTTCCAGCATCAAGAACGACTAGCACCTAAAGATGACCAAGAAATTGCTTAATAATAGCGTTTGCGGATTCAGAATTGAAAGGCTTGCCACCATTAACAGAAATCATTCTCGGAATAACGACTGAACCAATATGGTTGAGCATTTGTCCCATCGCCATTTGATATTTCATTCCTGGCCCCCCTGAAGAAGTTGCCAGTAACGAGAATTTACCGTTGAAGGCCATTCTCCAATCCTTATCAGAAGTACTTAGCCACGCCATAAGATTATTAAAAACAGGCGGCATACTGCCATTATATTCAGGACCGACAAAGATAAAACCTTTTGCCGCTTTTGCAACCTCAGTAATTTCAGCGATACGACCAGGGCAACCTTCTTTTTGCCTTGTTGTCGTATACATCGGTAGATTTTCAGACTCTAAAAAAACCATCTCATATTTTTGACCATGTTCATTTAAAATTTCACCCACATTCTCGGCTAGGCTTTTATTAGTTCCATTTGTCGCAACAAATACCAAAATCTTACTCATCTATACTCCCCTTACAAAATGACAAATTGGGCCGAATCCACCCTTATATTTCTTATCATAATATTTTTGATGATACTCTTCTGCTGGATAAAACGTTTTGAATTCATTTACTTCCGTTACGATTTTATCGGCATATGCACCACTATCATTTAGCGCTTCAATGATCTCTTTGGCCATTTCAGCTTGTTCAGAACTATGAGCAAAAATCGCCGAACGATATTGAGTTCCCCTATCAACCCCTTGTCTGTTTAAAGTCGTAGGATCGTGCAGTTTAAAAAATAGCTCTAAGAGCTCTTTATAGCTAATTTGGTTGGAATCAAATTCAACTTGAACCACCTCTGCATGTCCTGTATCGCCTCTACAAATCTCTTCATAAGTAGGATTAGTGGTTGATCCCCCTGCGTAGCCCGAAGTGGCTTTCAAAACACCTTCTGTTTTGGATAATATAGCTTCAACACCCCAAAAACATCCTGCTCCAAGTGTGGCGAATTCGACATCAACTTGTTCTGAATTCTTTTCTTCAAAAAAGTGATGATACGCTTTAAACTTTTCGCTACCAAGCACATTCTCTTTTGAAACAAATTCAAGCGCTGCTGAGTTGATACAATATCTAAGTCCAGTAGGTGCCGGTCCATCCGTAAATAGATGTCCCAAGTGCGCATCTGAATTTTGCGAGCGAACTTCTGTTCTTCTCATGCCGTGGGAATCATCATTTTTTAAAACAATATGATCAAAATTTATCGCTTTATAAAATGAAGGCCAGCCACAGTTTCCCGGAAATTTATGGAGAGAACAGAATAAGGGTTGGCCTGAAATAATATCTAAATAAATTCCTGGTTCAAAAAAATCCCAAAATTCATTATCAAACGGCGCTTCAGTTCCATTTTTTTGGGTCACTTCAAATTGTATCGGAGTCAAATCTTCAAGCTTTTTCATAGAGGCCATTATAAACAAATTTTCCCAACAATAAAATATATCTAACAGAAATTTAATTAAGAAAATAATTAAGCTCAACTCCCACTAGAAACTGTCGAGAAGAGATTTTCTACCGGAGGATCTAATGAACAAATTCGAATTCAATTTTCAAAATCTAGCTGATGCATGGACAAAAAACCAACTAAAAAACGTGAGTCGTCAGGCCAAATATGCATACTTGAAAGGAAACCGTTGGTCGAAAAAACTGATAAAAAGAAATTGGCATAATGATTGGGAGAACTTGGGTCAGTTTTATTTTGCTAACAGGGCGATCGTGGCGGGAGCAAGCCATAATTTACCTTTTAAAACGTTAAGTTTACTTGGAGAGCTTTTAACTCAAGATACTTTTAAAGACGAAATCCATCAGATTATCAAAGAAAATGTCCTAAAATTTGAAGGTCATTACTTTAAACTCGATGACCCTGAGAATCAGACCAAAATAAGAAAGGCCTTGAGAACTTATAAATTTCAAAAAGCTGATAAATTTGCGGCCTAATGGGTCAAAATGGTTTATAAACCCGTCATGGGAAATTTTATAAATGGTCAAAGATGGTACAGCGAGGGTGAGCCTGAACTTGGTTTAGGTTTGGTGGAAGTAATTGAAGCAAAAACAATTACTTTGAGCTTTCCCCTCGCTAACGAAAAAAGAACTTATAACGCAAAACATTCACCTCTCAAACGCTTCTCTTTGAAAGCTGGTGATGAATTTAAAACTCTAGATGGAATAAGTGCCATTGTCGCCGACGTCCAAGAGATGAACGGAGTTTTGTTTTATCTCACAGATACCCAAGGAGTCGTGCCTGAGATGCACCTTCACCCAAAAATTGACTTAAATTCTTGTGGCGATAGAATTCTCGCCAAAAATTTCGACCCTCCAGAATTCTTTAACCTGCGCTATCAAAGCTATCTTGCCCAAAGAAAATACCAAGAACTTCCGTATAAAGGTTTTATTGGTTGTAGTATTCGACTTATTCACCATCAGCTCTATGTTGCTAGTAAAGCGACTAAAACTCTACCGGTCAGGGCCATGCTTTGTGATGAGGTTGGTCTAGGAAAAACGATTGAGTCTGCCTTGATCTTAAATTCCCTCGCAAAAAAAGAGCTGATCGATAGATGCTTGATTGTTGTACCAAGCAGTTTAGTTAACCAATGGTTTGTTGAACTCTACAAAAAATTCTATTTGAGTTTCTCTATCTGGTCTGAAGATACTGATTTTGAATTCAGTAATTTTCTTATTATTGGACTGAATGAACTTAATGAAAATATTGAAATGTTCCAAGAAGAACTTCCTAAGTATAATTGGCAATGTTTTATTTTTGATGAGTCTCACCAAAACGACTATAAGGGAAAACTCAATTTTCTAAATGACCTGACAAAAAATGCTGTGGCAAAAGTACTACTTTCGGCCACGCCCGAAGTTCTAGGCGAAGAAAATCTATTTAATCAGCTTCATTTCCTAGACCCAGATAAATACCAGGATTTCGAACGCTTTAAAAAGCAGCAAACAAAATCATTTGAAATCTCTGAGTTAATCCGTGCTAATGATATCGATGAGCTCCAAGACTATTTAGGACTTAATATTGACGACCTAGATGACGCCATTCAGACCATTATCGATATTCATGGAACGGGTAGATCGTACTATAGAAACGCCAGAGCGAGTCTGCATCAAAATCTTTTTAAAGAAAGAGTTAAAAATCCGATCGCTATTTCTCCAGAAGGAAAGCTCTCAGATAAGCTTGTTTTTGATTCAAAGCTTGAGCATCTTCTGGCCTGGATGAAAAAACATCCAGATGAAAAAATGCTTATTATTGCTCACTCTAAAGCGCTTATTTTAAAAATTCAAAAGAACCTCTTGGAACTTGCGAACCTCAAAATTGCAGTCTTTCATTCTGAGCAGTCACTACTAGAAAGAGATAGGCAAGCCGCTTACTTTGCTGATGACAAAGGGGCACAACTGCTACTTTGTACAGAGATTGGATCGGAGGGGCGAAATTTTGAGTTCTGCCATCACCTATTTCTTTTTGACCTTCCTAGAGTTCCAGAACAACTTGAGCAACGTATTGGGAGGCTAGATAGAATCGGTCAACAGCACCCTATCCAAATTTATATCCCATACATTACAAAAAGTTTTGAGGAAATTATCTTTCGCTACTACAACGATGTGCTTGAAATTTTTGATGCTCCATCATTTGCTGTAAGTAA
>CATLVA010000031.1 GCA_950060715.1 uncultured Oligoflexia bacterium
ACAACTGTTCCATCAGAATTAATTCCAACCATAAAATTATTATCGCCAGCACAATCTTGCCTGAAACTAGAAATAGAAACTCCGTTTATATTGAAAAAATTGTCCTGAATATTTTGTCCGTAGAAATTTGTATTATTCATATTCATCGAGTTACATTTCCCACCAAGGTACACTCCTTGATAAACTTCTGAGCAGACTTTTTCTTTAGTACTTTCTAAAAAGACATGATTGGCAGGAATCTTAGAAAAGTCACAGGACTGATTATCAGCTCCATCGATAACAACCTCTCCTCCGAGAGTCTCACAACCTATTTTAAAAGCGGATCTCTCAGCTTCCGATTCATAATCCGAGCATTCAACAAAATTCCCGTCTTGAAAGATAACATTAGCAGTAATTTTTCTTACAGGAGAAGCAAGTTCACTCCCATAGTTTTCTGCAAGGTTTCTATCAAAATATACAAAGAGAGATAGGGGGAGAACTTCTCTTCCACTCGTTCTTCTTGGAAGTAGAATCTTAGTATTTTTAATATCCATTCCCTCGCCTATAAGTTTATAGGCTCCCAAGCTTACGGTAGCTGCCCCACCACTAGGTAAAAAAACCTGATCACATTGTGCCTTATCTGACACAAAAGACCTCAGTCCTCTCCCATAATCATCGATAATTTGATTTTGCTTAGAGTAGATATTTTGTTTTTGCGAAGTCTCAGTTAACTTCATGACGCCAAGACTTACTGCTCCAGTTAGACCTGCAGCTACAAGGATCTCTACAAATGTCGCGCCTTTAGCATTTAAAATTTTACGTACCACAAACGTCTCACTAATTTTAAGTTATTCTCTCTCCTCCAATAAAACTGGATAAGATTTTAAGTATCTATTACTAATTATTTTAAAAATATTGGCATCTGTTCTTTCGTTTACATCGGCAGCATTGACTTGGAAGTCAGAAAGCTCACTTTCTTGAAGAGCCGCAGGTCTTTGCTCATTATCAACAATTGTGCCGCTATCTCCACCGAGGTCAAATTTAAAGCTATCAGTCTTTGGAGCATCAAATTTAGGAGGAGTATAGGCTGCAACTTTCCCCGAAGACTTATCTGTTTGCTCTTTGATATCATCGATATCTGCTAGTTTACCTTCAAGTCCTGCAAGCATACTTTTAGAGACTCCATTTTTAGCAGGATCTCCATTGTATAGTTTTCTAAACTTTAGGTTTGAACTTGCCAAAGGAGTTGCATTAAAGCCAAACTTCTCCTTTTGTGTTCCGAGAATCTCTTTGTCATATTTCCCAGCGAGTTCATCAACTTGCTTTCTTATTGCTCCTCGCATTTTACCTAGCTCCGTTAGTTTTCCACCAGTAGTTCCCCCACTTTGAGAGCTTCCCTTTCCACTAGCTGTGTTATAGGCAGCATCTGAAATCAAAGGAAGCGCTCTCCCTAAAGGAGTGTTATTAAAACGTCTTTTGGTGTCAGGATCCAATGGGAAGTTAACATTACTTGGTCTAAGCTTAGATGGACATTGCGCTGGGACAAAAGAATTTCCCTTAGGATCAGCACAAGTAACGATTCCATTATTTAACGCTGCATTTAGTTTCGCGATTTCTTCAGGACTTGCTTTTTTAGAAAGCTCGACTATCTCTTCATCAAAAGATGTTTTTAAAGCATGAGATTCTGCAAAACTTCTTGCTTCATTTTTAACAATTTCAAGTCTTCGTTTAGCTTCATCAGCAGAGTCACCGTTAAATTTCATCAATCCCGCGTTCACTGCAGCCATAATACCAAATGTATACATCCTGTTCTGCGGGGAAGTTAAAGCAGTGTTACGAAGAAATTGTCCCATCGCTAATTGAAGTCCTAACATCTTTATTCCAAGCCCCATGAACTCACCAAAGGAGCTGGCTCTTGCTTCTGCGATTAAGTTCGATTTAATCTTATCCAGGTACTTTTGGAAACCCATCTTATCATTTTCGAGATTTATCAATTTAAAATCACTTTCATAATTAGCTAATGTTCTTTTAAATTGTTCTGATTCAATTATTTGATAGAAATCGTTTTCAAATTTCTCCTGCTGTTTAATAGCTTTTTTAATGAACTCAACTTTTTTAGTAACGCTAAGTTTTCCTTTTTCGATTTTATTAAGCATATATTGTTGTAAAAATCCGGAAACAACATATTTGGTAAATTCCAAATTTTCATTTCTAACAATAATCGGTGGAATGATTACATCTTTTTCAATATTGATTTTTCCTGGAGCGGGAACGTTTGCACTCCACCCAGAAGGAACTTTATGCAATCTCGTTCCACAACAAATAAATGGGTGTCCTGTTTTTGCTGCCTCCTGGGGAATTATAACTCCCGCAACAACGCTAGTACATGCAGGGCAATCAGCACAAGAGGTTTGTACCGCAGTTGTGGTACTTCCTTGAGATGCAAAGATAGTAGCTTCGACCGCATCATTTGATACAGCTTCTTTCTCAGCTGCCGCATCTTTAACTTCAGCTGTATTAGGAGATGTGTTAGCAAGAAAAAAACCAGCGACCCCCAATGTAAACACAGAAGCGAAGGAACTAAAAAGTTTTGATATGTATCCTTGATCGGAGACTGAAGATGCAATGTCCTCAGTCATATTCGCCGCTGCAACTGCAGCAGTTTCGGCTTCAGAGCTTAAATGGTTTCCTCCCTTGAGAGTAATAACTGGTTGAGCCTTTGCACATGAATAGTTTGTACTGGTATCTGCAGCTGCCGCGGCTGCTGCCTTGGTAATGGCTGCTGCAATAGTAGACTCAAGACTTTTATCAATCACTTCTCCTGAAATACATTTTCCAGCATAAGTTGATGTCATTCCAATTTCAGTTCCGAGTGCACCTAAATAAGCAAGTTCAGCCAACATAGACATGTTTTCTTTTTGCTCTAAAGCCTCAACTTTCGCTTGATAAACTTTTATTAGCGCCATATAGGAATCTAATTGCTTTTGATTAAATTTCCTGTTTTTTACCGCCAAGTCTTTATCTTCAACTTGCTCATCTCTTTTTGCTTGCGGAGTTAACTCAACATCAACCGCATCTTTGGCTGCTTTTTTGAATTTTTGATTCGATTGAATGTTTCCCAAGATATAAGCAAGGGATCCGCCTTGCATGATTCTCAAAGTAATCTGAGGAGTCATATAACCAGGACAATCTAATTGAGAAAGAGGATGTTGGGTAAACACTACAGAATTAATCGCAGCTAAGCCAAAAGCAGCCGCTGCAAACTGCTCAATAACTCCTATCATCCCGTCACCGGAAGAATTCTCTTGAGCCTTAACTAGGGCTTCATTAAAATCACAACCGGGTTTATAAACCCCAGGACGCCCATTATCGTTATCATTCTGATCTTCATCACAATCATCACGTACATCATCTTGCGCGTATACTATCGATACATTGTCCATAAAAGGAACAGGAGCAAGGGTTAAAGTAAAAATCATAACCACTTGAAAGATTGATAATAGAAATTGCGCAAATATACGTTTCATAATTCTCTCAGTATAAATTAAACCAATAAGTCTTTTCAGACTTATCGGCTAAATACATAGAATTATTAAATTACACATGAAATTAAGTCGAATTTTACTGGCGACAATTAGAGGCAGCTTAGCTCTTTTTAGAGTTTCCGCCCTTTTTCTTTTTCAATTTCGTCATAGCAAAGCCTAAGCCTGCGACTACAACGAGGATTATGATAATCCCGTTTCCATCGGAATTACTTTTCTTGCGTTTTTTGGCCTGAGCATCGGCTGGATTAAGAATATCCTCAGGAACGAATACTCCATCTTGACCAAATTTATCAGCATTACTATTGCCTTTCGCTAGACCTGCGAGATCAGCATTACCTTTAGCCGAGCGAAAAACTCGCATTGAAGCGATAACTTGATCGAACATTTCTTTGTAAGCTGAATATAAACTTTTGGTAACGGAGAAAGTAACGGCCACACCAATATCTGCTTTGGTAGTTGCTAAATACCTTGTGTAAAAACCAGGTACCTCAGAAGCAAGGTGAAGAGCATCTACCCATTGCTGAGAGTTAATATTTTTTGTCTCAACATATTTTGCTTCTGACCTTTGAGTCTTAGCTCCCGGAAGTTGATATGTTTTAGGTTGTTTTAAGTAAGCTTGGTATTGAGCTAGGTCATCTTGAGGCCCACGTTTTTTCGCGGCTAAGATAATGATTGCTTCTTTCTTTCTATCAGTATTATCACTTTGGCAAACATACTCACTACCCTCTAAAATACATTGCCATCCCGGAGGTAGCTCAAACTGGATGTATTCATTTGAAAAACTTTTCGCAAACGACAGTGAAGGTAGTAATAGCAGTGTCCATAAATACTTAAACATAATATCAATCCTTTATGCTTCTATTGTATGCAATTTTGAAATGGCATCCAACTATGGATCGTTTTTACCGCTAAGATATTAATTTTAGATAATGAATCATCCAAGTTTTTTGGTCAGATTATTGTTTAAACTCACCGGCACGAACAACTGTCCCTTCTTGAACACGACGTCGACCATAGCGCTTAATAATTTTCACAACTGACTTTGAAGCTTCTGATTTTACGACTACACCTTTAGCAATCAGCTCATTTCCACCAACATAGTCAAAATAATAGAAATCGACTCTCATGCCTTTTTTAAGTTCATCTTTAAGACCAAGATCAATAACCGCAAGCTTTCTCGATTTAGAAGTTTTAGTCACACTTCCCTCTAATCTATATTCTTTAAAGCTAGAGTCTCTCTTTTCATACTCTTTAGATTCTTCATTTCTTCTGGTTAAACTTACCAAAATTCTAGGCCCTATATCAGTACTGTTACCCGTATAGACTTGAGTGTATCTTGCACCTAAGCGCCAAGATTTTCCCACGGCAATATTTAAGCCGACATAAGGTGCAGTCCAGGACCTATTAATAGAATTATATAATTCAGAAGGGTCTGTGCGATAATCTGGCTTTTCAGAAACTTCACTCGAATATGGACTATTTTCTAATGAATAAACATTCTCTACCCCACCGTATAAAGCAAAGCTTTTCCATTTAAGCGTAAGCTGGGCTTCAGAAAAGATTTCGTTACTTAAATACTCGGCAGGAGATCGATAGAGAGCTCTAAATTCATAATAATTATCTGCCTTAGTTTTTATCGTATAAGCTGCACCTATAGCATACTCACGGGTGTCATCACCGATATTGGAATCCTCTAAAAAACTGAGGTCAGTTAACTCCTTATTGGTGTAGAGCTTATAAGCGTAATACCCTTCTAAGGCGTATTGAGAATTTCCTTCAAATCCGGAGCTGAACTTAAAACCCGCAATCGCCGCTTCAGCGCCGGTATTATTAATTGAGTATTGCTTCTGGTCTCCACTATATAAAAACGACGTCTGGACCAGTCTAACTCTTAACCCAGCCGAGACTTCAAAATTTTTAGTAAGTCCATAACGATAGATCGCTTCACCATTGATATGAGTGACTGTATTGGTAGTTGTGAGAGTCGCTGCCTCACCTGTTTCATCAACAACTGAAACCGGCTTAAAATAATCTAGGCTGAGTTCAAGTTCTGAACCTCCCTCGGCTAATGTGCGAGATTTAGAAATATATGAAGTCTGTGCAAAAGAGCTTGCGCTTAACACACATAGAATCGGCCAGAATTTTTTCATTCTCTCATTATATTGAGAGACGGTTTAATTGTAAAAATGCGGCTTCATTTTCCTCAAATGATATAAGTGTTTCTTTCTCAAACCAAACTCCCATTCTATTCTGATAGATACTTATGGAATCGATAGGAAGAGTGGCACTGGTTTTAAACTCAACTTGAGCGTGGTTCATTACTTCCTGCAAGTCTTTTGTATTGGTAAAATAACCGAGTGGTAAGAACTGTTCCTTGTTTGGTTTGTAATGCACTTTTCTTGGAATAAAAGAAGTACAAATATCTAAAACGATCTCTGAACAATATCTTAAGTCCGCATCGTAATGGGGTCTTAAGTGAAGGATCTGCTTTCTTTTATGTTCATGAACCCCAAGCCCATGAAAACTGAGCTTTGGTGTTGTTGAGTTTCCATAAAAGAAAGTTTCCATTTCTTCTTTGAGAGTTTCAACTAAGTCTTCGATGTTTTCATCTTCAACTTCAAATGGCGCAAGCATGGCCATATGTGAAAAAGAATACTTATTGTAATTGGGATCAAATCTTTTTCTAAAACCGGTGATTTTTCTAGACAGAAGCCCCGAGTTCGAGAAATTAAACGCAACAAATAAACGGGCCATAGGCACCTCACTCCGTTGAGGTTAACGACTCTTATATTTTAGAACGTAAGATTCAGTTAGCGCAACTACTTTATTGGATCAAATTTGGCATTTTCTGCCATTTCTTCTTCAATTCTAAGTAGTTGGTTGTACTTCTCAATCCTATCAGAACGGCTTGCTGAACCTGTTTTGATATGTCCAGACCCGCATGCCACCGCTAAATCAGCGATAAAATCATCTGCAGTCTCACCTGAACGATGAGAGATAATAGTCTTATAGTTGGACTCGTATGCCAGCTTTAGAGTATCAAATGTCTCACTAATGGTTCCGATTTGATTGATCTTGATCAAGATCGCATTCGCTTCACCGTTTTCAATACCAGTTCTAAAAATCTTTTCGTTTGTTACAAAAAGATCATCTCCAACTAAAATGGTTTTATCACCTAGACGCTTAGTCATTTCAGTCCAACCAGCATGATCACTTTCATCTAGTCCATCTTCAATTGAGTAAATAGGAAGTGTGTTCACTAATCCCTCATAATAAGAAATGATTTGATCAGTAGTATAAGACTCTCCATTCATTGAGTAGAGACCTTTATCTTTGTCGTAAAATTCAGAAGCAGCACAATCAAGAGAGATAGAAATTTCTTCTCCAAATTTATAACCTGCATTTTCAACAGCTTCTTTAATACAAGCAAAACACTCTTCGTTAGATTTAAGATCAGGAGCAAATCCACCTTCGTCACCAACGTTAGTCGAGTATCCTTTCTTTTCGAAAACTTTTTTCAAGTTATGAAAAACTTCTACACCTGCTCTTAGGTTTTCAGAAAAAGATTTTTTAAGGTGAGGAACAATCATAAACTCTTGGATATCTAAACTATTAGATGCATGCTCTCCCCCATTAACAATATTCATTAAAGGAGCTGGATGCCTCATATATCCTACAGCGTTTGGAGAGCTGAGGTTTTCATTTAAATATTTATATAGAGGTTTTTTCGCCTCTAAAGCTCCTGCACGACAGCTGGCCATTGAAACAGCAAGCATAGCATTTGCTCCCAGATTATTTTTAAAATCAGTCCCATCTAGCTCAAGCATTTTATTATCGATGTTACGAAGCTCACTTACTTCCATCCCCACAACTGCTGGTGCTATTTTTTCATTTATATTTTGAATCGCTTTGCGAACAGATTTTCCTAAGAAATAAGATTTATCTCCATCACGTAATTCTAAAGCTTCCCTAGAACCAGTTGACGCTCCAGAAGGAACAGACGCTCTCCCCATCGCTCCAGACTCTGTGTATAAATCAACTTCTACAGTTGGATTTCCTCTAGAATCTAAAATTTGACGGGCAATTATACGGTCGATCTTTGACATGATGGGCTCCTTCTAAAAAATTTCCTTCAATACTAGTGAAGCTAATAGAGATTGAATAGCCCTAATGCGTTACTATACCTGGTGTTTCAAAATATTTTTAAGCTGCTTTTTTGCGCTCCGCTAGAAGATGCGGTACTGCCCATTCGGGTGGTTTGAACATCGATTTTTTGATGTCTAGTCTGTTGGTGACAAAATGAGGATAGAAGCTTGGAACATAACCGCAAGGAACCATCTCACCAATTAGTTTTTTGGTTTCAGGATCTCTTCCTTTTTGAACCCAACGAAAGATATCTTTCACGATATATCTTCCGTGTTCATCAACTCCAAGGACTTCAGAAATATGAGAGGTTCTCCTTCCCCCATCGTGATAACGATTGCATTGAACTATAAGTTGTATAGTTGATCCTACCATCTTACGAATGGCATCGGGTGGAATTTTTGTCTCGCCCATCAAGCAGAGAGTTTCCATTCTCGTGCATGCATCTAGAGGTGAATTGGAGTGAACAGTTCCCATTGAACCATCATGTCCTGTCCCCATAGCATTTAATAGATCTAGAGCTTCTGAACCTCTAACTTCCCCAACAATAATTCTATCAGGCCTAAGCCTAAGGGCAGATTCCATTAATTCACGGATAGTGACTTCTACTTTCCCCTCGGTCGGGTCTGCTTTTTGCGCTTCTAATTGCACAACGTGATTGGCTCTAATTTGTAGTTCCGCAGAATCTTCAATGACCAAAAGTCTTTGAGTATCAGGCATTTTGGAGCCTAATATATTTAGCATCGTCGTCTTTCCTGAACCAGTTCCCCCACTGACTAGAGTGTTAACCCCAATGTACATGCAGCGGTCTAAGAATCTCGCTGCATCTTGAGAGATCGATCCAAACTTTACCAAGTCTGTAAGCTTGAGTTTCTCTTGCTTAAACTTTCTAATAGCACAAATAGTTCCATTTTTAGATGGGCCATCTAATACAACCGCGACCCTAGAGCCATCTTGTAAACGAGCATCTAGTCTTGGGTGATCTTTATCGAGATTTCTTTTTACAGACCTTGCAATTGCGATCATCGCCGCTCTTAGAGTCATCTCATCTGGAAATTTATTAGGGACAGGAACAATAAGTCCTCCCTTTTCAATGAAGATTTCTGCATGGCCATTAATCATGATCTCAGATACTTCAGGATCATCCAAAAGATCTTTGATGGGCGCTAATTGTGAATCGAGAAGGTCCCGAAGAAAATCACTCATATCTACTTAAACCCTTTATCGTAATCTCTTGGAAGCCAGTAATTTGGTTTCTCTTCGACACTCGCAGGTTTGCGCTGCTCTTTTGGTTTTCCTTTTTCAATTACCGTCAACCAACCTTGATACTTAAATGAAGGACAATAAAATTTAAACTTGCCCGCATTATCAAGAGTCACCTCACCTTCATTGATTAGACCTTTTTCAGCGGCAATAAAGACTTCGTGTTTTTGTAAAACAAAACATTGGTTTTTTCCTGCTGTGGAAGTGATATAGAATTTTATTTTTTCCCCTTCAAACGCCATCATTTGATCTGGGAAAAAGCCTGAGTCTGTAACGATCACTGAAACCTCACGCATAGGTCGATCGAAGTAGCGTTCATCGAAATCCACAGCGAACACAGAAGTACTTAGGAATAATAAAATTAATATAACTTTCACAATTTAACCTCTCGGCTAATTTATCGGTATTATTGAGAAAGTTCTTTAGTCAGACACTATTCGAATTCGTGATTTCGGACACTTACAATTTCGTAGGCCACTTCTTCGTATGGGTGGGCGGACTTCATGGCCATAACGGCCGAGCGAACCTGTTCAGTAAGGCAAAGAATCTCCACCCTCAACTCTTCCACATGTTCAACTGCACCTATACTTCCGATTGCTGGATTTGCTCCATCAAGGGGCTTAAACTGTCCCATCCCTAGAGTCTCCCAGGCGCAGTGAGAGTAATTTCCAATCTTTCCTGCACCTGTCGCAAAGACAGCTTCTTTAACCTGTTCAGCATCGTTTTTAGGAACATAAAAAATAAACTTATACATGGAGA
>CATLVA010000032.1 GCA_950060715.1 uncultured Oligoflexia bacterium
CGCAAAAAATCTTTGGTCCTCCTAGAGCACCCGTCATAAAGTCTGATTGCTGAGAAGTAATGATTTCTTGGTCGATATTGCGAAATAATTTACTAAACCACGGATCATCATAGATCTTTTCATAGAGAAGTTTCGATACTTTGAATGTCCATTCTTTTAATTCTGAATCTGTCACGGGAAGCTGATCGGAAGATTTGTCAGGATCAATTAAATTTTGGAGAATGAAAAAAAGGAATTATTATGAAATTCAAGCTCTTAGCCTTGCTATTTTTATCACCTACAGTCTTCGCTATTGATCGAATAGAATGCACCGGAAGTGGGATTGATCTTGGGTTAAATTACTGGGGAAGCAATACTTCAAATACTCCTGTGGTACTTAATTATCGTGACCAAAACGGTCGTCGGATAAGAGATCAATTCACAATGTTTAAAGTGAACTCTAGAAGTTCAACCTTAAGGTTTTCTAGTGCAGGTCGCTCACTGGAGATTGATATATGGCCAGATACTGAAATTAGAAGCCTGAGAAGATATTCGGCAATTTTTCGAGACCAAGTTCTAGGGTTTAATAGAATTTCATGTATTTACCGTGATTAAAATCTAATTTTTTCGCTAGATCCTGAGTTATTTACTAAAGAATTGGCCCGATTTGATCGATAATATAGTTAATGAAAGTTTTCATTCTAGGCCTATTCTTAATTTCGATCGTTAGTTGCGAGACTAAAGACTACGATGAATATCCAACTTCTGCGTATGTTGAAGGAGAAACTAGTGCGGTATTTTCCTCTAGCAAAAGCTTCAATGGTCTTAGCGGAATAACTTCTGTGACAGATACTTCTGCACTTTTATATTGGACTGATAGTGATGATGCTCAAGAATACTATATCTATGATGTAACTGACGGAATCATCCAACTTATTGATCGGGTTGAAGCTCCTGCATCCTATTACTCTGCAACGAAGCTAAAAAGTGGACAGTCTTATAGTTTTCTTGTGAGGATGAAAGATGATGATTCGCTGATTGACTCAAATGAAAAATCTGTGACAATTACAACTAATAGTCAGCCTGATACACCAACTATTACTTTAAATTACAATGACGATAATTTTACTTATGCATACGACATAAGAAAAAATCCCTATATTCAAGTTACCAATCTTCGTCCAAGCGATACTGTGAAGATTTATACTGACTCAGCTTGTAGTGATGCTAACTTAGTAGGAAGTGCAACGACAGAAAACACGGTGGCAGATGTAAAAGTTGATGAACTTACAAGCTTTGGCTCTTATGAGTTTTACGCCAAAACGACCAATGTAAATGGAGTTGACTCAGACTGTACGACAACAGCTCTAGATTATGAATTTCTAGAGTGTCCGGATGGTTATATAAAAGTACCGGCTGATTCGGGTAATGAGTATGTGGCCAACGATTTTTGCGTAATGCAGTTTGAGGCTAAACCTTGGTACGATATTCCAAGTTATGGACTTGCAAATTCAAGTGATGTTTATGGTCTCAACAGCTACGGTTGTAATGAGTATAGTTGTTCCACTGAAAATTGGGGAACTTCTTTTTTTAAGCCAGGAAGTTATGAGGGATCATCTGGTTCAGTGCACAGACCTTGGCGAAGATTAGATATGCAAACAGCTAAAGACGAATGTCGCTCTTTAGGAGAAGGTTATGACCTTATAAACATCTATGAGTGGATGACTATCGCTCGAAATGTTGAAGCAGTGCCCAGCAATTGGGATAGTGGGATTGTTGGATCTGGTTGCATGTTTAGAGGAAATGTTGGAATTGATGATAGCTGTGGATATAAATTAACTGATAGCAGTGGTCTTCGGGATGTCGATGGAAGAGCCGAGGCGGATCGAACAGGAACTGCGCTTACTGCGAAACTTACTCTTTCAAACGGACAAAATATTTGGGATTTCGCTGGAAATCTATCTGAGTGGGTTGATTTTGGGAGTGAAGATCAAGACGATGTACAAATTGGACCTGAGGACTGTAATGATTCTTGGAGTGAATATGGCAGTCAAGAGATGTGCGATATTGAACCAGATGGTGATAGTGACCTAGACGAAATTTACTATTCACCAGGAAACCCAGCTAGTGTTGCAACGGCAAACTATAATTCGGACTATGGCCTAGGTCAGTTCGAGGGTGGAACTGGTGGAGCTACTCTTCGCGGAGGAAGTTATAAAACGGGAATTTACGCAGGCGCTTTTGCCATTAGCTTTTCAGCTTATGATGATATGACATTCAAAGACGTAGGATTCCGTTGTGTTTATCGCCCTTATCAAGATTAAAAAACATTAACCTGGAAATTAAGAGCATACTGAATATCTTTATGTGCAACTGTATTTTCTGAAAGTACGCCTCTTTCGTTTTTGCCTAACCATGGGTATCCAACTCTTAGCATCGCAGCCATTTGGCGATCGATTTGTTTTCTAAGAGAGAGGTCAACGGCTACATTCTCATCGTGAGCATTATCATTTTGAAAAATATGATTATAGGTAAATGTTAAACCTAAATCATAACCGTATTTGAATCTATAAGTTGGAGCGACTCTTGCTCGTAGCTCATAGTTTCGACTTCTATCACCGGCGTATTCATTAAGTTGGTATTTTTTGTATCTTAAGTAGCTGTTCCAACGGCTGATGTAGAGTCCACCCAAAAGCTTCTTACCAAAATAAACTCTTGCTTGATAGTTTGAACCAGATCCATATTTCTCAATGAAGTGAGGGTCTTGATCTTGGTAGTATCTGAATTGATATCTAAGCTCTAATGGATCGCCTTCTTTTTCAGAAAGGTGCTTATAACGGATACGGTAATAGATCTCTTGAAGGTGATCTCTGTTTTTGCTCTCAGAGAATTTTTCAGTTCCCTGAATTTGTCTCTCCATATAGGTGATACCAACTCCAAGTCGCATCCTATCGGTTACCCAATATTGGGGCTTTAGGGTGATGAGTGATTCCTCTCCAACCAGGTCGTAATTTTTATCTCGCTGAGAATGGATTTCGGATTCAATCTGCATGTTGAGATTTTTAAGGTTTACAGCCAAAGCAAAACCGTTAAAAGAAGAAACTAAAGTAAGTAGTAGCAGTAGTGTTTTCATACTGGCTTTATTCCCCAAATCTAAATATTGTTCAACCCTTATACAGCAATCTTAAAGAGCTCTTAACTTAAACTGGACATTTTATAATATTTACAAGGTTTAGAGCCTTTTCGAAGCTCTCTGTTCATCATATAAGGAGATATGCAACAGTATGATTATATTGTAATAGGATCAGGATTTGGTGGCTCAGTTTCAGCTATGAGACTTAGTGAAAAAGGCTATTCCGTAGCCGTTTTAGAAAAAGGGCGAGAGTTTCAAGCAAAAGATTTTCCTAAAACGAATTGGAGTATTCGAAAATACCTATGGGCTCCCTTGATTAAATGTTTCGGTTTTCAAAAAATTACTTTTTTCAGAAGAGTTATGATCCTATCTGGAACAGGAGTAGGGGGAGGTTCCCTTGTCTATGCGAATACTCTGATGTTTCCACCTGATGAGTTTTTTAATAATAAAGTATGGAGTCGGTTTGAGGACTGGAAGTCGGTCCTATCTCCCTTTTATAAAACAGCAGGTTTCATGTTAGGAGTCGCATCTAATCCATGGTCACACAAGGCTGACAAAGTACTTAGAGAGGTGGCGAAGGATTTGGGTAAGGAAGACTCTGCTGAGAACGTGAAAGTTGGAGTTTATTTTGGAGATACTAATAAACAAGTAGACCCTTATTTTTCAGGTCTAGGGCCACTGCGCTCTGGATGTACTTCATGTGCCGGTTGCATGGTGGGGTGTCGATATAACGCAAAAAATACTCTAGATAAAAACTACCTCTTTTTCGCCAAAAAATTTGGAGCAAAAATTTTTCCTAAGACATTAGTGAAAAAGATCGAATTTAAAAATGATCAGTACTATATACATACCGAGAGAACGGGCTCCTGGTTTTTTAAAAAGAGGAATATTTTCCAATCCAGAGGAGTAGTATTTTCTGGAGGGGTTCTGGGGACGATGGATCTTCTCTTAAAGCAGAAATATCAATATCAAACAATGCCTAATATTTCAGATAAATTAGGTGAAAATATTCGTACGAATTCTGAGATGCTTTGTGGAATCACCACTAAGAATACCAAAATGAATGAAGGTGTTGCTATCAGTTCAATTATGAATCCTGATAAAGATACCCATGTTGAGATTTGTAAGTATCCAAATGGTTCAAGCTTTATGAAGCTTTTAACCCTTCCTTACGTCAACTTTAGTAAAACACCAACTCGTTTTTTTCGGTCTCTTGGTAAGATTATTCTTCATCCGTTAGAGTTTTTTAAAATGTATCTTTTTACTCCTTGGGCGGAAAATTCAGTCATCTTTTTAATTATGCAGCACCTTGATAGCTCAATGAAAATGAGTTTAAAGAGGTGGCCATTTTCTCGCTTAGTGCTTGAAGATTCTCAAAAGGTTCCAGCATTTATTCCCTCTGGCGCAAATGTTATGGAGAGGTATGCGAAGAAAGTAGATGGCTTTGCTCAATCAGCATTTCCTGAAATGTTTGATATTCCTGCGACTGCACATATTCTTGGAGGAAATCCAATGGGCAAAGATGCTAGTGAGGGTGTTGTGAGTCCTCAATTTGAACTCTTCAACTATCCCAATGCTTATGTGCTAGATGGTTCAATTGTTCCTTGTAATATTGGAGTGAATCCAAGTTTTACCATCACGGCATTGTCTGAATACGCTATGTCTAATATTCCCGCCAAGGAAGGTAATCAGCTGAAAAGCTTAAACCAACTTATTTCTGAGCAATCAGTTTAAAAATCTCCTCCGCCAAATACGCATCTGGGTAGACTTGATAAGTCCAATAACTGATCTTATTCGAGATTACCGTCTTGTTAATACGGTGATTTCGATTTCTATATTCTTCAATTAAAGGGATTAGAATATTGTCATTAATTTTTTGCTTGGCTTCAACAAAACTAGGGTAGTATTCATTTTTACTTGTTAGACCAAATTTTTCCATCTTTGATATTAACTCGCTTAAGTTACGATTTAATTTAAAAGCAACACCTGCAAAATACATTAATTCAGATCCAGCAGCAGTAATCCTCGTTCTTTGTAATTCACTTTGATGAGGAATTTTAACCGTATGTAGAACTTGATCGTACTTATTTAGCAGAGCTAAGTATTGATTGTAGACACTGGGTTTTTCTTTATCCGAATTGGTAATAAGTTTTCCAATCAGTTGGTTGTTATCAAGAATTGCAAGTAGGTCCTCTTTAGATTTTACCTGATCTAAACCACCCACGAGTTTTTTTGTTTGCACCACGAGGTCAATCAAATCCTTTTTGTCTTGCTTGGCCATTGTAACACCAGAGGTTAGCGCCACATGCATGGTTTGATTGATAGAATCTAGTTTAATTGAAGACTTTACTGGGTCTTGAGTTTGAGTCAGGTGAACGTCAAAAGCTTGTCCTGCAAGCTTAGGGTTAAGAAAAACAAGTAGGTCTTGAGAAGTAGCTTGTAGCCTTGCAATTTTCTCCATTGGATGTCCATACATTTGGTTTGCTGTTTCAGCATACATTTTACTTAAATGTTTCCCCACCATTTTTAAAAGAAGCTTTTTCATTGTTCCATTATTTAAAGCCAAGTTAGCTGCACTGGAAAGAAGCTTAGTTATGGCACGGTTAACCCAGTAAGGAGAGCTATTAACAATATTTACATTAGTTGGGATTAAGCTAATTGCTTGCGTGGAGTACTGAAGGTCTTTCAGGCTTGAATTGGCACCAACTGGCACTTCTTTTGATTCAACTTTTAAGTTTGCACTAATAGAGTAGGTATCCTCTTTTAAAGTTGATGATAACCATAACCTTCGAAAGGTTCTTTCATAGACAGCTTTTTTAATTTGCATATCAAGTTTGATCGTATTAGCACTAGTGATATCAATATTCACATTACCTACTTCAAAAAAACTTTCGCCTTTGTTTTCTTCGGCTTGTTTTTTGATATCTACTGAATTGACCTGAGTCATTTCCGCAAGAAAATGATTGATATAATATTTGAGGTAGTCGAAATTTAGACTAAAAAGCAGGTCGACGGTGCTTTGCTCTTTACCTAGGTCATAATAGATTCCACTAAACTGAGAGTTCTCTGCGTTTCCTCCTCTGAAATATAAATTATCAATATACTTTTGAGAACGGAGTCCATGTCCTATCGAGAATTCTAGGAACGTATTGTTTAACTCTTTTGAATAGAGGGGAGCCACACTCCAAACTTGTAGGTTATGAGAGACATTATTAATTTTATCTACCGCGATATTTGGATCAAGTTTCATTTCAAATAGCTTACTTGCCTCATTGTAAGAAAAGATTTGTCCAATAAGGATTTCCCTTTTTTTGTTGAGGTGGTCTTGTCCTGCTTCGATGTAGGGATTGTAGAGGATATCTTTTAGCATCAAGGTGGCAAGGTCCATACTTCTAAGAGAGACATACTCTGAGCGAAGCTCATTTAAATAGCTTAGAATTGTATCAATCTCGGCTTGCTTTGCAGCTTCTGGATCGTCAATATTATCAGTATCTATTTTGAGAGTCGAAAGGGTATTCGCTAGGTATAGTTTAGTTAAATCAAAGAGAAAATTCTGATTCTTAGAGTTGCGGTCAAATTTTAGTTCACTCTTTCCACTTTGAATTTTTAATTGTTTTATATCAAGCGCCAAGACTCCATTATCGGTCATTCGCGATTCGAGAAGTATTTCTACCGGATAACCTGTTTTGTCATCTTCAATTTTAGAGTCAATCTCTTTTCCAATAAGTTTTTCATTCATTTGTCCTAGAAGGTAATCTATTGGGAGATGAACTTTTCCCTTGAGAGCAATTCCTGGAAGTTGCGGCATAAGCCATGCTTGGGCCTCAGTGAAGAGTTGATTTCCCCCTTGAAGTTCAATATCCACTAAGAAATTCATTCCTTTATTAAGAAGATCTTGAGAAATTAGTTTTGTGATGAGGGGCTTTTTTTCACTGGTTTTATCTCCACCGAGGAGAATGTTTTTATCAAGTGATAATCGTCTATCTAAATCATAGACATAGTTTCGTAGCGCACCTTGAGCTAATTCCGTGTATTGGAGATATTCATATTCAGGATCAGCTAAATAGTTTTCATTATTTCGACTTAAATACTTTTGAGCTTTTTGTTTGAGGTCAGATAAAAGCTTCGAGGCTTCCGATTGATAATTTTTAGGAATCTTTTTTAAGTCTATATTTTCATGCCCGAGTAATTGCTTGAAAAAATTAGTGTTATTGATCTCCACATTATTGATGTCACTATAGGTTTGATAAAGTTCTGTTCTCACTTGGAGAAGAGTTCTTTTATCTTCCGTAAATTTGGCTTCTTGAGAGTTCAACCATTTATCAGTCGGTTTACCTTCTCCGGCGATAACTTTAAACCTAACTTCTTCTCCTTCAAACAGAGTGGGAGAGAAGCGCCATAGCCTCAAGTTGTCATAGTCGTGAGTATAAGGATTGAGTCTCGCAAATTTTGAGAGATCTAACTTAAAGTTAATTTTTCTAGTTGTGTGAAATACAACGATTCCGTTTTCATCCAACACCTCTTGGAGAATCAATTTAAAGTCGTTATCTGGAATACTCTCAGTGTGAGTTCTGTATAAGTATGTTACTAGTTCAGAGTTAGCTAAGACTGTTTTTACTACCGATGCAATAATTTCAAAGGCTCCCAAATAGTCATCACCATCAATTTTAAATTTATGAAATGTTAAACCTAGGTAGCGAGATTGAGAGAGTGTTTTTGTTTCAGGAAAGCTTACTGAAAATTCAATATCATGTAAGTCTGAAATATCGTTTTTAGGAATTTGAGTAAAATCGAAAAGATTTTGGATAGGATAATCGACTGTCATCTTAACGTTGAGTATCCGAGTCATTGGATCCATTTCGAAACGATCCAGTGATTTTAAAATAGGAGATTTTTCAACAACTTCACGAAGTCCTCGTTCTATAGTTATTAGCTTTAGTTGGGCAAAGGCCACAGGCTCATTTGTTTCTTTGTAATGATAATCATTCGCTGGGTATCTATTCCCACCAATATTACAACCAAAGAGTCCGGCCAAGACTAAGTAAAGAGCGAGTTTTTTCATATGTCTTCCATTAGATAAAATTACACTTAACTAATCGGACATAGGTGAATGGATCTTAAATTTTAGACAAAAAAAAGCCACGTGATATCAACCACATGGCTTATTTTTAAGCTTTCTTTAGTATAAAGACTATAAACGAGAAATTTGGCTAGCTAGTCTAGAAATTTTTCTACCAGCAGTTGCTTTTTTAAGAGCACTTGACTTAGCAAGCTTGTCAAATAGAGCTTGAACAACAGGAAAAAGTTTAGTCGCTTCTTCTTTATTACCTTCGTCGATTAGACCTCTTAGTTTCTTAACTTGAGTTCTAACTCTTGAAGTTTTCCATCTGTTATTAGTTCTTCTCGTTTCGTTTTGTCTAATACGCTTTCTTGCCGACTTATGATTTGCCACTATAATCTCCTAAATAATTAGTTCTTGTTGCAAAAATAGTGTTCTTATTTATGGCATTGAACACCATTTTGCAAGAACTTTATGAATATATGTTTTATTTTTGCTGCGCGTTCATCTGCCGCTTAGCGATTGACCATTCAGGTCAGAGAAAGCATATTCAATAGGTTAATTTTTAAGAGGATATATGTATGGCAGAAATCAAATCAATTGGTGTCATTGGTGCTGGTCAAATGGGGCGTGGAATTGCTCAAGTGGCAGCTCAGACAGGTTATCAAGTGGTTCTTTTCGATGTGAGTGAAGAATCTTTAAACTTTGGCTACGATTTTATTAAAAAACAGCTAGATAAAGGGGTGGCAAAAGAGAAGTGGGATCAAGCCACTGCTGACACAGCGATGGCCGCAATAAGCAAGTCTACAGATCTTAACGCGCTTAAAGACGCTGACCTAATTGTGGAAGCTGCTACTGAAAATAAAAAGATTAAATTTGAAATCTTCAAGAATATAGATGAGATTGCAAAGCCTTCTGCGATATTAGCTTCAAATACTTCTTCCATTTCTATTACAGAGATCGCAGCTCAAACCAAAAGAGCAGGTAAGGTATGCGGAATGCATTTTATGAATCCAGTTCCTGTGATGAAGCTAGTTGAAGGTATCAGTGGGCTAGAAACTTCCAAAGAAACTTTTGATGCTGTCGCAGCTTGTGCAGAGAAGATGGGGAAGACGTTTGTTCGCGCCAAAGATATGCCGGGATTTGCTGTTAATAGGATCTTAATGCCTATGATAAATGAAGCGGTATACGCACTATATGAGGGGATTGCTTCTGTTGAAGATATTGATATTGCGATGAAGCTTGGAACAAATCAACCAATGGGACCACTGACTTTAGCGGATTTCATTGGGCTGGATACTTGCCTCGCCATTATGGAAGTTCTATTTGATGGGCTTGGTGATACGAAATATCGTCCTTGTCCACTTCTTAAGCAGTATGTAGCAGCTGGAAGATTAGGGCGAAAAGTTGGAAACGGTTTTTACAATTACGGAGATAAATAATGTTATTAGATGAAAGTTATAATGAAATTAAAGATATGGTGGCCAA
>CATLVA010000033.1 GCA_950060715.1 uncultured Oligoflexia bacterium
TCCACGCTCTTTACTGATAAAACGCTCAAAAAGAAGATCAAAGACAGCTGGATCACAGGAAGTGACACCCAAGACAAAACAGACTGCTGAGTTTGCAGCAGAACCTCTGCCTTGACATAAGATTCCTTGAGATCTCGCCCAGTCCACAATATCCCAAACAGTAAGAAAGTAATCAGCAAAGTTGAGCTCTTCAATAAGGTCGAGTTCTCTAGTTAAACTGTGAACGACTTTAGCAGGGATATGTCCGTTATAGCGCTCTTTTGCTGCTTTAAAACTTAAGTCTTCCAAATAAGATTGAGGAGTGTAGCCTGCGGGAATCATCTCTTTAGGATATTGGTACTTTAATGAAGAGAGACAGAAATTTGCCTGTTGATTGAGCTCAAACATATGTTGAAAGCTTTCTTGGGCCTTAGGAAAATTTTTAAAAATATGCCAAAATTGCTCTTTTGTATGAAAGGATCTCTCTCCATTGGGAAAAAATGCCGTAAGATTTTCAGAGAGAGTATTATTATTTTTTATTGTAAGAAGCACGTCGTGAAAACTCTTATCAGAGCGATGGAGCATAAAACAGTCTTGAGAGAATATAATAGGCAGATCAAATCTCTTTGCTAGCTCATAAGCTTTAGGAATAAGAGCATCACTTATTTGATGAAAATTTTTTGTTACCGCTAAATAAGTAGGGAGTTTACTCTTAAGTGCTTCAAGTTTACTTGGATGAAAGAGAAAGTACTCAAGGGCACCTCGCATTGGGATGATACAAAAGAGACCTGAGAGATCAAAATCCATAAGCTTGTCTAAAGAGATATATGCTTCGGTTTTAGATTCTCTATGAGTATAAGAGATAAGCTTGCAAAGGTTTTGATAGCCTTTAGTATTAAGAACATTAAAGACGATTGTTTTTTGTCGTAGAAGTGGATCCGAGTGATCTTTTTGGAGATGAACTTCTGCTCCGTAGTTAAGTTTCAACTCACTTTGTTCTTGTGTGCGTATATAGTTCAAGTCGTTGTACGCCCTGGCAATTCCATAAACGCCATCAAAGTCATTAATGCAAAGAGATTGGTAGCCGAGTCTAGTTGCTGTTTGAACGAGGTCAAAAGGAGTTATAGTTGAACTTAAAAAGCTAAAATAAGTTTTGCAAAGCCACTCATTAAGCGGCAAATTTTTAGGAGAAAATTCCATGCTGATACCATTTGCCTTGATAGTCGCGGTAGGCGTAAATAATTTGTCCTTCTCTTTCACACATATAATAATCTCGGTAAGAGGATTGTTCATCTCCCTCTTGCCACCAGTTTGAGCTAGTCCGCTCAATAAAGCGTTTGAATTCGATCGAGTCTAAACTAATCTCTTTTGGTGTGGCCAAGAGGTGAAAGGGTTGTACTCTCAGTATTGTGCTAAGATTTTGTTCCTGCTCATTTTGATAAAGCTGGAAGTTTAGACTAGGAATATGAATATTGAGAACTTCAAAGCGCTGGAGAGGATTTTTTAGCTTGTTTTGAAAATCTCGAAATTTGACTTGTCCATTTTGCCAATCATCAAATAAATCATTATTGGATGGGGTGGGATAAATTATTTGGCTGGCCTCAAGTTCCCAACCAATAATATAAGCGCAATTTACATGATCTGTTTCTTCGTATTTTTCTTTCAATTTCTCATTGAGCTCTTGGAAAGCAAACTCAAACTGAATCATGAGTGTTGAAAAATCCTCTTCTTTCTCTTTTTCCATATCAATAGGAAATTTAAAATGTATCGGAAGTTTACATACCTCTAGGTCATAGAGTGTTAAGATCCAAATAAATTCCATCACGCGATAAGGTGAACGTAGCTCTTTTTGTCGTGAGATTTTAATCAGAGAGTCTTCAAGTTCTGGTTTGACGTGATTCCAGTCGGTGAGTGGAAATTCAAGGAGAGTCTTAACCTTTGGGTTTTCATTCATTTTAAATTGTACCCAAGGAAAGTTTAAAATCGCTACATCAAGCGCAAAATTTAAGAGGGGAGCATCTTCATTAGCCTTAAACTTATCGGGAAAACTCCATCGCCATAAATGACCTATAAAAACTGAAAAACGTCGTTGCAAATCTTCAAAGTCGACTTGCTCCATTCCTCCAATGGATGAAATTCCTAAGTTTGTCATAAGCTTTTCTAATCGGGCAATTTCACTATGAGCAGACTTTCTTTCTTTAATAAGTAGATTTTGTTTTTCGAAAGCCTGATTGATCAAGTGAGCACAATTGGCCCAATGACTCCAGCTAAGTGCACGGTAGAGATTTTTTGAGATTTTAGTCTCAGAATAAAAAATACCTGTTGTCTTTTTTTGGTCAAAGTATTGAAACAACAGTAGTCCCTGAAAAGGGTGCTCGCAAATGACGATGAGATTTTCGCCACCATAAGTCTCTCTTAGGACTTCCTCGATAAGCTCACTTAGGTCCACTTTCTTTTGGATTGCAATTTGTTGCCAGTACTTTTGAGAGGAGTTTAGGTCTAGCAGGTAGAGGTCTTCTTTCAAATGCATCACTCTTGGTGTCAGTCGATAGAGCTCTGGACATTCTTGAGCACGAACTAGTATAAAATGTGGAATTTTATCTTCTGCATTTTGGAAAAAAGAGAGGATCTTAGCCATGAAGAACCTCTTGCATATTAAAGGATAACGGTTGCTGATGGCCTTTTACTGTTGAGATTTGAATTTGATTCCTACGAAGAGAGTAAGAACAGTTAAAACGGTGCTTAGAAAATGGGTTACCATTTTTTGGGCTTAAAAAGTACTTTCGAATCAATAAGCAAGTGACCTTTTCCTCCCGCGAGTACTTGGCGAGAAAATTCATATTAGCGGGAGTAATAAAGCGCTCTATATCAAGAACGAGAATTTTAAACTCAGAACTTTTGAAGGCCTGCCTAATATTTTTAAGAGGATCATCATCATAGAGAAAAAAAACTTGTTTAAGATCAAAGCCTAAATCACGCCAAAAACTAGGGTAGACTTCGTAGTTTCTATTGTCACGAATCCATAAACAAGGACTAGCTAGTTGCTTAATAAGTAAAGCTGGAATCAACCGGCCTAATTGCCCCAGTGGGGCCCCCCACTCACTAAGGCTACCCTGAACAGGGTTTTGCTTAAAGAATTCCAATAGTTTAGCATTTTGTAAATCCATATTTTTTCAGTATAACAAATCCGCAACTTTTCCGTAAGAGGGGAAGTAAAAATTTTATCTAAATTCTATGTAATTTTAAAGGTCTAGCTTATTTCCGACGATAAGACTCTGTGTTTCGAATTTTAACTTTAATTCTTTTTTTGCCAGTTTTCTGTTTCGGTGATGAAACTCCAAATTTCTTTGCTGCTTGCTCAGGACATTTTGTTGAGGATAAAGACAGTATGATTCTTTGTCAGAGAATCCCAAACGAAGAGCAAAATGATGAGCTAACTAAAGACACCTATAAGGTCCTAAGGCAACTTGATTTACCTGAAGGCGACAATATCCCTAGCGAGCTTAAACAACATATTACTAAAAGATTAGAAGATCAGTTTGCATTCTATAAGAAACTCTCTGAATGCCAAGATCAGACTCATGATATTGACTGCAAAAATAATTTTCAAAATATAAGAGGGATGGCAAAAGAGCATATGCAAGGACTTAAATTTTCCATGGCCTTAGCATTTAATGAGCCCCCTATAATTTATAAAGACGCACTTTTACGAAGACCAAGCTTGATTGGAGGGGAATTTCCACTTAGTGGAGAAGCGATAGAACATCCTATCGATGACCTAGCCGACTTTACAGCCGATGAAAATATAAATGAAATGGTCAATGAGGTGATTCTGATTCAGCTACAACAGAACGCTCCTTATTTATCGACCAAGGCTTTAGAGAAAACTGATAAAGAACTGAGTACCAAAGAAAAAATCGAATTGATTCAGTTGAAAATGCAGGCCAGTGAATCCATTGTGGATAATAAGGAAATGCATGAGAGAGATAAATACATAAATGCTTTAAAAAAATCTCAGCAAAAAGCAAAAAGTGTTTATGTAGATATTCTAACTTCATTTCCCGTGCTTGGTTATTTAAATAAAGAAAACCCTAGTGATGATGAGCTAAGAGAGGCTTTATTGAAACTCAGTGAAAACTTAGAGACAATTATAGAGGACCTCAAAAACCAAAAAGAATTTAACATCAATTTTTTACACTACAAAGATATCGTAGAAGAGTTTTTGAGTGATCGTCCTGAGTTTTGTTACAGCGTTAATAACTCATTTGATAGGTTAAACTTCAAAAAAGAAATGCTTGATCTATCAATAGAGAGCGCAATGATTGCAGCTAATATTGCATGTCCTTTTTTATTTCGCGGCATAGGTTCTCGCTTTGGCTGTGGAGGATTTGGAGTAATATCTTCTCAAATGTCAGTGAATGATGCATATAATGTTAAAACGAAGCTCTATCATAATTCTTTTATGGATATTTCTGCAGAAAATACCACGGATAAGTTTTCAAAACTGCTTCAAAAAGAAGATGAGTATAATTTTGTACTTTGGAGTGCTGCAGTCTCTGTTGCCCCTGCAGTTAAGGCCGGATTATCAGAAGTTTTATTTAAATATAATTTTATAAACAGTGGTGCCATTGTGGCTGGTAAGGGAAGTGGTTTTGCCAATCCAGAAGCCTTTGAGAGATTTTATCAATTGGCCTTAAAGAATTTTAAGCCGAGCCTTGCCGGAAAAAACTTATTAGAGGCCACTAAAAGTCTTTCAGATAAAGCAAAAAATAAATTCTTAAAAATAAGGCAAAAATATTCAGAACCAAAAAATCAACTTGAGGCACCTAATTTATCTCTAGTCACTAATACTTCAAATGCAGCTGAAGGAGAAACGGTAAAATCTCTTTTGGCACAATTTCCAAGAATGCAAAAACCAATCATAGCCGCACATAAAAAACTTAGTGATACAAAGGCATGGGTTGACTACTTTGAAAAAACTCTAGGGAAAGTATTCGAAAAAATGATTAAGACTGGTAATGCTACTCTTATTGCGAAAGCAGAGGCAGGTATTATTGACGAGAAGATATTACTTGAATACCTAGAAGAGAGCTTTAAGAAAAGAGGACTTTCGATTTCTGAAATTAAGAAAGGGGAAAATGTTTTACCAGCTTATGAATTTACAAAAAGAATTCAAGCTGGACCTATTCTTGATAACGCTCTTGGTGCGGGAGATCACGGAGCATTTCCTCATTTACTGCAACTCGATTTTGTTATGGATGATATGATGAAAGCGGGTAATATAGAGCGTGCTCAAGAATTTTTTGATTTTTTCGCCACTAAGCCAGGGCTTAAAGTTTGGGATCAAACCTTCGATCTTGTCTATGAAAATAAAACTTTAAAAAGTCCTGAAACGGTTACTGAATTATTCCTTAACCCATTTTTAGCTAAAACTAACTAAGATGATCCCAAGTAACGTACTAACTCCTAAAATTTTAAAAAGTCCTGCTTTCAATTTAAACTGCATAAAACAGGCAAGCGCACAAATAAACCCAGCTTTATAATCAAAGGCTGATTCTTTAAACAATGATTGCAGGACAAACCAAACAGAGAGATTAAATATGACTCCTACAACTGCTGCAGTGATGGACTTAAGTGCGTAACTGAAATGCTTTTGGTTTTGAATATATTCTACAAAAGGGGCAAAGCTAAAAATAAAAAGAAAACAAGGAGCGAAGGTCATCCATGTTGTGAGTATTGATCCTACAAATCCTCCCCATAGTGGAGTCATCGGATCACTAAAACGGTAAGCTCCCATAAAACCTACGAATTGAACCACTTGAATTAGAGGGCCTGGAGTTGTCTCCGCAAGAGCAAGGCCGTCTAACATCTCACCTGGGGCAAGCCAGTGATAAATTTCTACCGCTTGCTGGGCCACATAACTTAGAGCTGCATAGGCACCACCAAATGTCACAAGGGACATTTTACTAAAAAATAAATTTAAAGTGTGAAAATTGGAGTTAGCGCCCCAGATTAAATAGATCAATACTATGGGTAGCATCCAAATAAATACCCATACGGACATTGTTTTGAATAGTTGTTTAAATGAAGGACGTGCAACTTTTGTAAATGAATCATCATCAATTTTTCTTATCCCATGGAGAGCGCCTAGCATACCAGCGCTAATCACTACTAAAGGAAAAGGGAGGTTAAAAAAGAACAGGGCAATAAAAGATGCTCCTGCGATTACCCAATAAAATTTAGAATTTAGAGCCTTTTGAGAGATGCGGTATAGAGCAGCAAGTACAATTGCAATTATCGCTGGCTTAAGTCCGTAAAAAAGACCTTGTACGATCGAGAGGTCGTTGTATAAAACGTATAGATAAGAGAGAGCAAGAATGGATAGAAAGCCAGGTAAGATAAACAGTCCCCCGGCGACTAAACCTCCAAACCAACCACGCATGAGCCAACCCATATAAGTTGCCAGTTGCTGTGCTTCAGGTCCAGGTAGAAGCATACAGAAGTTAAGTGCACGAAGAAATTTTTCCTCGTTTATAATCTTCTTTTCTTCCACTACAAGCTTGTGAATAACGGCAATTTGTCCCGCAGGGCCTCCAAAACTTTGGGCAGCAACCTTTGACCATACTTTGATTAACTCTTTATTAGTTATTTTATCCATTAGAAATCCGTCATAAGGTAGGTACTAAATATTTCATTGTTATTATCGATGGCCGTGCCAGTTTCGATTCTTTTGAAATTAGCACCCCAGTGCATTTTCTCATTTTCTAAGTAATAATTAATTCCTACTAGTTGAGTGAGAGACCTATTTTCATTTTTAAAATCACTTTTATAGAAAACTTCATAACCTATATAAGGAGCTAACTTTCCGATAACATATTCAGCTTGAATATAATGGGCCTGCGAGTTTTTGAAAACTTTGTTTTCTATATCAATTAGATCATTATTAAACTGAAAGAACTCAGATAAAAAACGAAATGATTTGTAAGCGTAGGAGAGTTCTATATTGGTTAAATTTCTACTAGTTAAATATTCCTGATCATCAAAGGAATATTTAATTCTATCATTAGCAAAATAACCGATTCCAAGCGATAGAGTATTGCCCTGGCCGTAAAAGGTATCTTGAATCGAATTCTTTTCTTCTGAGCCAACTAGGAAGTAACGAATCTTTCCCCCGTAACTAAAATTTTGAGAGGTTATTTCTTGGGCCGAATTTCCTTGAACGTCTTCTAGATCACCAGACTGAATACCATCAGATACAACTACTTGATAAAAGAGTTTTTGAAAATTACTGTTGATTTGAATATTGGTTGCTCGTCTATTGTGAACGATAAAATTAGACGCGAAATCTATAGAGCTTAGGCGATTAGGTTCTAAAAGGTGCTTAGAACTTGATGTCGCGGAATATGAAACATCAACTTTAGAGCGAAAAATTCTTATCTTGTAATTTAATTTCTTTAACTGCCAGTAGGCATCGCCAATAGCAAACTTACCATCTCCGTCGTCTTGTTTGTTTGCATTATCATTTCTCAGATCAAAGGAAACCTTTTGATTGGGGGCAGGTCGATAAAGAATATTTACCCTTGTTCTTCTTAAAAATAAATCCTGAGTTTCGTTGTCGGGATTAAGTTCGGAGACTCCTTGTAGGCGACCTCCAATTTCTACGTCTTTGGCATAAATAGTTGCTGTTTGGAGAAAATAGAAAAATACAGTTAAAATTATCTTTATATAGCAGGTCATACTCATAGGTAACACCTTGAAAGCAGATTTACTAGCTAGATAAGAGCTCAATTTAGCAAGATTATGTTAAATTATAAGTTGAAAAGAGACGAAAAGTAACCATGAATAAGATTAAAGGTAATTCATTATTTTGCTCTTTAGATCAAGGGCAAATTGACCAAATTGGAGTCGTAATTGATAGTCATTCAATTGTTACTAAAACCGATTTAAAAGGACGAATTACTTATGTAAACGATAAGTTTTGCGAAATATCCGGTTTTTCTCATAAGGAAGTCTTGGGAAAAGATCATCGGATTATCAACTCAGGCCATCATCCAAAATCGTTTTTTGAAGACATGTGGGATTCTCTTTTTGAAGGGAAAATCTGGAAGGGAGAAATAAAAAATAGAACTAAAGAGGGTGACTTTTATTGGGTTGACTCAACGATTGCTCCCATCAAAGATAGTTCAGGAAAAATATGTGAATTTATTTCCGTTCGAACTGACATTACTCCTTTAAAAAACTTTGTCGAACTTTCAAATGAAATTCAGGAAATGGGAAATATTGGTGGATGGACTCTCGATGTAAAATCAAACACAGTCAAATGGACGGAACAAACGTTTCGAATTCATGAAATCCCAGAGACAGAATGTATACCTACTCAGGAGGCAATAAACTTTTATGCCCCACATGAGAGAGAGAGAATATCCTCGTTTGTTACCGAATGTATTACCACAGGTACTCCTTACTCTGGAGAGTTTGAGTTTAGAACCGCCAAGGGACGAGATATTTGGGTTCGGGCCATGGGGCAGGCAATAAAAGATCATAATGGCGAGGTCATTAAATTAGTAGGCTCTTTTCAAGATATTACCGAACAAAAAACTCACCAACTACAATTACAAGAATCTGTTCATCGAACAGAAATACTTAATAAACTTTTGCAAATTAATTCAGAACCGAAAGAAGATCTCAATGCGCTCTTAAAAAAGGCATTAGAGATCGTGGTTGCAATACCCTGGTTGAGCCTCACTAATAAGGGGGGAGTGTTTTTAACAGAAGGAAATGTCCTTAACCTTAAAGTTTCTCATCACCTTGGTCAAAAAATTGAAGGTCTCTGTGCGAAGGTAGAATGTGGAAGCTGTCTTTGCGGAAGGGCACTGGCTCAAAAAGAAACCATCCATGCTAGTTGTGTTGATGAAAACCATGAAATTACTTTTGAGGGGATCTCTCCCCACGGTCATTATAACGTTCCAATTAAAAATGGTGACGAAGTCATAGGGGTGATAGTTCTATACCTTGCTCATGGGCATCGTAGGTCACAAGCTGAAGTCGAATTTTTAGAAAATTGTGCACAGATTTTCTCCCTCATTATAACTGGGTATAGAAGTGAATTAGAGCTGATTCGTTCACGAGCAGAAGCTTTAAGTGCAGAGAGGGCAAAAAGTGAGTTCTTGGCAAATATGTCTCATGAAATTCGGTCCCCACTTAATGGTATGCTAGGCATGGCACAATTGCTGAAAGCTCCAAACCTCACAGAAGATCAACAGGATATGCTCAAAACAATTCTAAACAGTGGAGAAAGTTTACTCACTATTGTGAATGATATTCTTGATTTTGCTAAGATTGAATCAGGGAAGCTGACCTTTGAAGATATTGATTTTAATTTAGAAGAAATTTTAGACGAGTCCGTTTCTCTTTTCAAATTTGATACACAGAAAAAAAATATTGAAATCACTCAGGTGTATGATTTGGGAGAGAAATTACTAATTGGAGACGCTACTCGTATTCGGCAAATCATAGTTAATCTAATATCAAATGCAGTAAAATTCACTAATAAAGGGCAAATAAGAATAAAAGCTAAACTTTACGAAAAC
>CATLVA010000034.1 GCA_950060715.1 uncultured Oligoflexia bacterium
AATAGCTGCATTGATAAAATAATGGCAAAAAGAGATAAAATTTTTGTCATGGAATATCCTCTTGTTATTGGATTTTGAACTTATTCCCTGCTAAAATAGATACTACATATTAATGACTAGGAAGTGTATATGTCTAATATTTTTAAACCAATCGCAGCGTTACTTGTGGGAATAGCAGTTCTTTTAGCAGTAGCAACAGGTGTGGCCATTCCTATTGGTATTATTTCTTCTTTCATGTAAGGAACTGTGAAGTTACTTCTTTGGAACTTACAGGATTTTTTTGTCTTCTTAGACAAACTCGAAGACACTCAAGACCCACTAGAACTTGATGAGCCCCACTGGCAAATAGCCTCATCCAGCTTCAAACCTAACAAGTTGAAAAAACACTTGAACGCAATGGCAGAATTTATTGAGCTGCACAGGCCCGATATATGCCTATTTACAGAAGTTGGTGGCTCTGAAAGTATTCATAATTTTAACCATTATTTTTTGAAAAATACATATAAGGTATCTCATTTCGCTAGTAACTCAGACCGAGGGATAGACCTAGCGATCCTCTACAAAAAAGACTTAGATATTACCGGCGATCGCTTCCACAACGACAAGGCTTTCGCTCGAGGAGTTCATGAACTGAGGTTCAATTTTAACTCTACCCCTATTTGTGTGCTCCTTACTCACCTAAAATCAAAACTCGATAAAGAGAAAAAAGATTTCGAAGGTAGGTCAAAAAGGGCGAGAGAAGTCGCTACACTTTTAAAAATTGCTGAAAAAAGAGAATCCCAAGGCAATAAGGTTATCATTACAGGAGACCTCAACGGTGTAATATACGAAGATGAAACTGAACCCGAATTGGCGTTGTTTGCCAAAAATTTGGGCCTCATTGATGTGCTAGAACACCTAAAACGTCCGTTTTTTGAACGAGCCACCTACCTCTATTATAATAGAAAGTCAGAAATCATCCCCATGCAGCTAGACTATGTCCTGATGGATTCTGAGCTAGCAAAGAAATTGGATGATCAAATGACTGGTGTGTTTGATTTTGATGGTAAGCCCCGAGAGTCTTTTCCCAGAAATCTAGAGGAAAAAAAGATGCAGCCTAGTGACCACTACCCAATTATTGTAAAATTAAATAGTTAAATTACACAATAAAAGGATTCAAAGATGTTAAAGCTCATTTCTTTAAGTTTATTAGTACTATCTCTATCAGTTTTCGCTGAGGGTAAGAAAGCACTTGATGTAACCGTTAACCTAACCCCTGCTGGTTCATTTCAAATTCAGGCGGATAAAGTAAAAGGTAAAGTCGAAAAAAAGGGTGATGTTTATATGGCCAAAAAACTATGGGTAAAGGCCAAAGACCTTAAAACTGGAATCGAATTACGTGACGACCATATGCTTAAAAGAATCGAAGCTGATAAGCATAAAAACATTATCGTTTCAGACGTTAAAGCAAAAGGCGGAAAAGGTATTGGTAAAATCACAATCAAAGGGATCACCAAAAAAATTCAGTTCGCTTACAAGGTTTCTGGCTCAAAAATGTTAGCTAAATTCTCAGTTAGTTTGGCTGATTTTCAAGTGAAAGACCTGAAATATCTTGGAGTTGGAGCAAAAGACAAAGTTGAAATCGCTGCTATTGTTCCGGTAAAATAATCGGATTTGATTAGTTCTGAGTTTTGGGTATAATGACTGCAAATTTAGCTTAAAGGAGAGCAAGTGTCAGAGTCTAAGAATAACAAAGAAAATTTTAAAATTAGTATTGGAGAAGGTTTTCCTGTAGAGAAAGCACTTCGGAAGTTTAAAAGACTTTGCGATTCATATGGGATTACTAAAACCTATAGGGCCAACCAAGCTTACCAAAAGCCTTCTATCAAAGCTAAAGAGAAGCGTGAAGCAGCAGAAAAAAGACGCAGAAAAACGAACTCAAAAAGCTCTCGTTTCAGATCTAAAATCTAACAATAACTTGCAAATATTCTAACAGCTATACAACGGGGACTTAAGTCCCCGTTTTTATTATGCAACTACCCTGTAAAAATTTCATATCCCTCTTATCACAAAGACACAGCTCTGATTAAGTTACCCTACGAAGGGGAAAGAAATGAGAATTTTAGTTAGTTTAATGGTTCTAGTGAATGTCGCAATTGCAAGTGAGAGCGAAGTTGTTGCCTGTAGAGATGCTGTTGTTTTAGGCTATGCTGCACTAGAGAGGACTATTGAGAGAGAGTCTTTTAGCACAGGAAGTTTTGACCAGTTTGGAATCACACCTGAACAGTTCAATGCTTTATCAGCTGATGATCAAATTGAGATCTATCAAAAAATTAAGCCACTTCCGGTTATGGTTGAAGAAACTATTGCAGAAATTAACAGCAATATTTCTCAAGTAGCTGGATCGTTCTATGAATTTTTCATGGCCGACGAATTACAAAGATGGAGAGCGGCCCGAGATGTTCTTAGAAGTTGTGACCTTAACGAGTAATCAAAATCTGAAAAGATAAATGAAATTCAAGGCACTCTCAGTTTCTGTAAATTCGAGAGTGTCATTCTCTTTGGTGATATTTTTTATCATATAATTTATTTCAAAAGCGTTTAGTACCGCAAATAATCCATATTGAAGCGCAGTCCTATTCTTAATAGTCTCCCCTGTCCCTCCAAGTTCGTACCCTACCTTAAAGCCGGAGTACATACTCCCACCTAAAAATAAAATTTGATCATAAAATATACTTGGATAAATAATTTTTTCTGGCTCAATAAGGGCCTGGTTATTCTCGTCAACCGTAAAAACGATGTCCTCATCAAAATTTAAATGCAGACGAAGTGCAATTCTTGGATGGGCAATCCAGCGCATACCAATGGAAGTTTTTGCGAGGCTAAATGATTCCTCTCCAGTGATGATCTCTTGGGTATTGTCAAAATCGTAACTCTTATTTTGGTAGTCTAATAGAATTTGAAAGCCAGATCCCATTAAATAAGCAAAATGAATTCCATAATGAAAATTTGTGTTGGAAACAAGTTTTCCTTCCTCTCTCGTATCATTATCAACTCCAATAATTTTGTCTGATAAAATTGAGCCTGAAAACCCAAAGCGAAACTGCTGAGCAAAAGAGAAGCTAGGAATAAATAAGATTAGCATTAAGAAGTACTTCACTCTTTAATTTTAAATGAATTCTTAACGAAAAAAAAGGTGGTCAAAGACCACCCTATTTCTGCATGAACAAAACTTAATTACTCAACTAGTTTAATTCTAGAACTGCTCTCTTTCTACTAAGTTTGAGAAGTTCTCTGTTAATTACTCGCTCTTTACTTCTGCTAGGTTTTGCAGAGCTTAGATCAAGTGAGCTTTGAGCTTGCTTAGCAAATGCGTTTGGAATGCTTACGCTAATAACATTAGAAAGATCGGCCACAAGTGCAAAACCATTCTTCCCTTCTTCTTTTGAAGTATATACACCTGCTGCGCCAACAATATTATTACTATTAAAGATTGGCATAAGTGCTGTTGTTCCAACTTTTGCACCGATAGCATCAAAAGTTTTTACTGGAATGGCCACACCTATAGCCTGGGCCCCATCAAGTAAGCTTAAATAAATTTGCACCTTCCCAACCGGGATAACTAGCACTGAGTTATCGGCAATAATAGGTAGCATTTGTCCGTTAGGTAATACAACAGAAGCGAGTTCCAAGTTGGCTGCCTCTGAAATATTCACTTCTAATACAAGTTGGTTTGCACCCTCAGCAGAAGTTTGTAGCGATAACTGCCCCACTTGCTTACCAAGCTTCGGAATAATAATTGGAAGCGAAGTAAATGGAAGTTGCAACCCACCAATACTTAGATCAGCTGATAACTTAACTAAGACATCTCCATCTTGTTGAACGGTTTGAACATCTAAATTTTTAACCATGGGAGCTTGGGAGCCACATGAAACAAAACTAATCATTAGAGTGAGTAGCATAAGGGCTTTTAATACGGGTGTTTTTGTCATAAAGATTCCTATTGTAATTTTTTTGGAAAAAGCATCAATAACAAACGTACCACTAACAACTGACGTACCACTGGCTGATGATTTTTGGATTGGAGTAGCAAGGAACGCTACGCATTAAATATTATCAGGTTTTACAAAGGATTCAATACCGATTTAAATTAAAATTAAAACGTTCAAAAATTTTGAGCACTTGTCTCCCCAAAAAACGAAGGCCGCAATATGAATTTGAAGTTCTATTTTGATTTTTTATCCCCCTTTTCTTTTTTTGCTTGGCTGAACCTGCGAAAAACCTTTCCAGATAGTACTATCGAGCTACACCCAATTCCAATGGGGAAATTATTTTCCCATCATAATTTTCCTGGACCTGGCGAAATCCCCGCTAAAAGGGATTATGAGTTAAAGAAATGCTTTAGATATGCTCATAGAGCGGGAATAGAGCTCAATCCGCCAACAATTTTTCCCTTCAATCCTCTTGCGGTTTTAAGAGCGGCAACAAAATCTGCCGCTGGGGAACACCAAGAAAAAGTTGTATCGACCCTATTCAGTGCCATCTGGGAGAAATCGATGGTCTTAGACGATCCAGAATTGATTGCAGAGCTTTTAAACCCGATCTCAAAGGATATTTGTGAGCTTTCCTTCTCCAAAGAAGCCAGAGCTGAACTTAAGGCCAATATCAAATCTGCAATTGAAGATGGAGCCTTCGGTGTTCCAAGTATAGTCTATAAGAATGAGCTATTTTGGGGTAACGATGAGATTGATACCCTCGTCCAAGTCGTTTCAGGAAATGACAATTGGAACCGAGAACTATACAATACTTTAAGGGAAAAATAGACCTTCCATGGCCAGACGAATCATCCATAAAGCTTTTGGTAGGTCTTCATTATGAAAAAACTTTCTCCCCTTGGAAAGTGAAGTAAGAATTTTACAGATATAAATTAGGAATATTTTAAATTATGGCGGCGAAACCAATTAAAGAACTCACCCGTTGTCTGACTGAAATCATCAGTGAAACAAATGGTATTACTATTCATGAAACATTAGAGCTTGCATGTGCCAGTGAATTTGCATTAGAAAATGCTACTGTTAGAAAGTCACTGCAAGAGTTTTTAAAACTTCTTGGTGGCTTTCAGCAAGACGAAGTAGATATTCAAACACTTCTGAATCATCCAGTTTCAGAAGCTTTAAGAAATTTTTTCAAAAAATTTCCTCTACCTTACAAAGAAGAACATATCCACTTAACAGGATCATTAACTGCAGAATTTGTTTATCCGAGGTTGAAGGTACTTCTAAATGGTCCACATAAAGACCTCTATTGGAGAAAGATTGAAGAAGTATATGGTAAAGTAAAAATTGAATCAGTTGAAGATGTTGATGAATTACTTAGGCTAAAAGAAGATGAGCAATTTGATCGTTGTTTAAAAATTCTTTTACTACCAAAACTTATTTTAACTGATAGAGATGCTCACCGTCAGGCTGCCTATCATATGGCATCTGAACTTTACCACTCTTATAATGTTGGCTCTGTTCGAATTAAATTTACTTTTTCTCGTGCAACTAATGATGAATCAGAAAAAATTCCAGGACTTGATAGCCTAACAGAAGAAGATGTAGTGCTAGGACTCTATGATGGATTTATGGAGTTTAAAAACAAAGTACCATCATTTGAATTCGTACTCTCTCCTTGTTTTAGAAAAGAATCTAACTTCTTTGATGGAAGTCGCTTCAATTCTAAAAGAGAACATTTTAACCAACAGATTGATCAAATCCTCAGCATCCTAGAGAGAAACCCACAACTTGGTCCCTACCTCACTGATGTTGATACCGTAGGAAATGAAAAAGACCTTTATCGTAAAGGACATTTTCAAGATATGAAGCTTGGTTTTAGAAAGCTTCACTATAAAGGTTTTTCTATCCGCTCTCACCATGGTGAAACTTGGCATACCCTGAAAAAGGGAGTTCAAGCAGTAGATAATGCAATGAATATTTGGCATATAGACACTCTTGAGCACGGCTTAAGTTTAGGGATTAACCCGAACTACTACTACCACTCTCTTTTCCAACGTTGTTTAAAACTCAATCAACAAGGTCAAGGAGTTCCAGCAAATACGAGAATTTGGTATGAGCTAGAAGAAATGGAATGGCGTGAACATGATTATATCAAGCAAAAATTATTTTCAGGACAAGCATTAACCCCGGAAGAAAAAACCCTCTTTGTAAAAGTGAAGTTTCATACAGCAAGAGAAGTTGAACATTACCAACACGATGTTCTGAACCGAATGCTTAATAAAGGGGTATCATTAATTGCTCTACCTTCTTCAAATAAAAAGCTAACGGGATCATTTGCAGACTACAAAGATCATCCCTTTTCCTGGTGGGAGAAAAAAGGTGTGAACCTAGGAATCGGAACCGATAACTATATCACTTTGAACACGAACTATATCCAAGAGCTTCTTATTATTTTATATACTGACCCTGAGATGCTTAAAATCACTAAGCTTCTTATGGTCGCAACAAAAGAAGAAAGAAGACCTTATATCTCTCAGCTTTTATGGCAAATGAGAAATTAAGCTTGAACCACTGAGTTTGATTGAAATCGCGTGTAAGCAGGTACTTGAGACGAGAAGATTTCAAACTCAGTATAGAGTTGATTATGAACTCTACGAAACCTCTGCTCAAAATTTTCAAACTGAGCAGTAAAATTATTGTCATCAAATTTCTGAGGTCTTCCAATCACGATAGAAATAGTTCCGGGTTTTACATCAAAGAGATGCCTGGCCTTTGAGCTGCATTTTTCTGCACCTAAAATATAGATTGGAAGCACATCTTTTTGAAACTTTGCCGCATACCTAAAAGCACCTTTTTTAAATGGGAGCAGCTCTCTTCCAGCTCCACGAGTTCCCTCAACAAAAAAACAGACGTTTTCATTTTTTTCAAGGCAGCTTTCTAAAACCTCATTGGCCCCATTTCTCAGCCTCTTATTTGAAACAGGAATCATTTTAAAATTTTTCAGGCAGCGTCCGTAAATAGGAATTTGAAAATACTCTTCTTTTGCTAGAAAATGTATCCCTTTGGGAAAGCTTGCAAGTAAAGCAATCTGGTCAAACCAAGAGCGATGATTAGCAGCTAAGATATAGTCTTTTGTCAGGTCAATATTATGAGGATTAATAATTTCAACATCAAAACCCATTGCCCACATAGAAGCTTTTCCATAACGTTTTAAATCCGGCTCCATATGTGAATAGCATTGAATTAACCCAAGCTTTTCTTTTATAGAAGGCACGAGGTAGAGAAAAATAAATGTGACCAAGTAGTTTTTAAGCCATGAAAAAGCTCCAAAAACTAGCTCTGGCCTTAGACTTCCTGCTTGGCTCATGGGTGAATAATACCACCCAATGGGATTTCAACCTATCCTATCTGAAAATTTTTCAATCCAAAAAAGGTAATAATTTCAACAACTAAGCCATGGGATAGTAGGCTCATCCACACAATAACGATACTACTGATCACTAAATAGGCCTCAGTGACTTTTTGCAAAGTTCCCGCCATACTGGGTGATTGTTTAATCATAAAGATTAAAAAATACAAATTATACATCCCAAGAATGATCCCAAAAAATATCCTCAACTCTTGATAGAAAGCGAAGTTTAAACATACAAATCTAAAAGCATAATATTGTGCCGTAAAGGCCATCATAGGAAGAAGACAAGCGGCCCTAGTACCTAGCACCATCGAATAAGTTTCATATTCTGTTTCTTGTTCGCGAGTTCTAATCTTTCTAGCCGTCTCCCAACCAAATGAAGACATCCAAAAAGCAAAAGCTAGGGTGAAGGACTCCCATGACCAAACAGATAAGTTGAATTCCTTATTGAAAACAGAAATCACATATAACATCGCCACAAAGATCAATGGATTATGGGTAATCAATGAAAGCATTAAACTTTTAGAAATGATGTTTGGCATGAAAAAATATTTATAAAATAAAAAGACATAAAGCAGTAACCCCGCCAATAGAATGGTATTTCCTCCCCAGCAAATATTCATCACCACAAAAACGATTAAAAGAAAAATGAGCAGATAAAAAATATCGCGATAAAAAACTTGTTTGGAAGGTAGGCATCTTTCCGGAAAGTGAATTTTATCCGCTTCTCTATCTTTAATCTCATCACTTAGCCTTAAAATCATAGTGAGAATAAACATAGAAAATGCCGCTGACCACAAATAAGTGGAGCCTAGATTTAATTTCAAATTATAAACTCTTGTCCAAACAAGATAAAGCCCCAAGACCCCCATAGTAGAGCTTAGAAAGCCCGTCATCAATGGATATCGCTCTTTGAAAAAGATTTGTAGTCTTTTGAAATAATCAATCATTTAAAATCCTCACCACTCCCGTATGGGCATCTAGTTCTATCTGATCACCAGTCTTTATAATTTCCGTTGCATTACTTGCCCCAACAATAGTTGGTATACCTAATTCTCTTCCAATAATAGCAGTATGGGAGAGAAGACTCCCCTTTTCAACCAAAAGTCCCTTAGCATTTGCCATCAAAAAGACCCAACCAGGGTCAGTCATTTGGGCGACCAATATTTTATCTTTCACTAAGGTTACATCTTTGGCCAACTCTCCTAACTCCCGAATGACAATAGCTTCGCCGGAAACTCTACCTGCAGCACATCCGGTGCCCTTAATATGTTTCGAAGATACAAACTCGGGCTTAATTTCGGTAAGTTTTCCCTGCCTAAAAGTATACCGATTAAACACTTCAACTTTCTGGTATTGGTAGAACAGCTGTTTCTTATGCAGAACTATACTTTTTAGATCAAAATCAAATGAAAGCCCTGAGTAGAATTGATATAAATCTTCTTTATCCAAAAAATAAATGTCTCGCGGATTATCAATTGCTCCTAATGCATTAAGCTTATGTCCCAAATTATTAGTCATCCTACGAATAACTCCGTACATTCTCGTTCTATTCAGTCTAAAATTTTCACGATAAACGATAGAGCGAATAGCAAGCTTTAAGCATAATTGAAAAACCAACTTCTTAAACTTTCCGTTTATAGGAATATCACCTATCTCTTCATTTTTTGTATGATCCTGACCATTGTCATGCTGTTTAAAACTTAAAACTAGCTCTATCAACTGTTTCGGATTCTCTCTAAAAGTCACTGTTTCAAGTTTTAATTCGTTCACCCCTCTGTCACCATAGAGGTCTAAATGTTCATTAAATTCTCTCAAGAATTGCCCAGAATTGGGAATCGTTTGAAGCAGTTCAATCTTAAAATCTTTTTCTTCAACTAACCCTGCAAGCGCGGATTTAAGTTTTTCATTTTCGTTTACTAATTTGATTAAGTTTTGAAGGCTTAAAAGAGGCTTAATGGAATCCATTTGCTGCCTACCAAAAAGAAGCCGATTAAATGTTTCATCAGGTTCTAAGACTGTCCATTTCTGAATTAACTTCTTCGTTATACTTGTAAAGGCGAAAGCAAAGATATCATTAATAAGTGTAAACTCAGAATCTTCAAACATTTTTGCTTTAAAAGCCTCAAGTTCATTT
>CATLVA010000035.1 GCA_950060715.1 uncultured Oligoflexia bacterium
TTTCACGAGAGGCATTCGGGTATGTTTGAATCCATTCCAAAATTATTGCTACCGTGACATTTTTATATTTATTTTTTGAGCAAAAGCTTGCAAAGTTTAAAAGTGTTGTGGCCCCTGCCTGAAATTTAAGGCCATAAGCTCTTTTTAATTGAATATACTCCTCAATACCATGTTTTATACTTTTCATAATTCTTTCCCCCAAGTAGTAGGCCAGGCAAGCGGAACTTGTTTAAGCCTATTCATATCTAGTCTTGTGTAACGCACAGAGGTATTCATTGAGGTATGCCTTAAAAGCTCTGATACTTCTTGAAGGCTTCCACCCTTATTTAAAATGTTTGATGCGACTGAATACCTTAGTAGTCGTGCTCCTGATATTGGAGGCTTTAAATTACAGCGATCTAATGCATGCCGAACTACTGACGATATTGCTCCAGATTGCTTAAAACGAACGAAAGGCGCTTTGCCACGAATAAAGACTTCTTTATCTTTAGAGCCGGGCCTTGCATATTTGATATATCTTTTTAGCGCCTCCTTAACATCTGATTCTAAAGGTAAGATGGTGCGTTTGCCTTTTCCTTGGATAACTATCTTTTTTTCCTCCCAAAGAATATCTTTCAATTTGAGATTAATAACTTCAATTGGTCGAAATCCATATCTCATTAATAGTATGAGTATTGCAAAATCACGAATTCCAATTGCATGGTTTAAGTCACAGCACTCAAGCATTTTAACCATCTCATTTTCGGAAATGGTATGAATGACATTTTGATTCCTCCATATTGAAAATTGAGGAACAGCATAGGAAAGATCAACATTTATTATCCCCTTGCCGTAAAGAAACTTCATGTAACATTTGATAGCACTACCATCGCATCGAAGGGTTCTGTCATTGTGGTGTTTGCCTCGTTCCCTTAAGAAATTTAGAATATCAGTGGCTTGTATTTTTTTAGGATTACAATTTGACTTTGGGAAAGAGAAAGTTAGAAATTGTCTAATCGTTGTTTTAAAACGAACAATAGATGTATTTGTAAGGCCTCGATCATTTTTCATGTATTTTTCAAAGATGTGAACTTCGCTCTGAATCTTTTTACATCCACGAAATCTACTGAGCTTTTTATCTATCAATTTAAGTCGATGCTTTTTCTCAACGATAGAAAGGAAACGATGTAAAGAAAGCCATGACCCATTCTTTATCTTGTGAGTCTGTTGAGACAGCTTTGTTTTAAAGTCTTGAACATGAGATTTTCTTAGCTTTGTTGGTGTGATCGAATTGTAGGCTGACCACCTGATAAACTTCAATACAATAATAAGTTTTGTTTTGATAGTTGGGATTTGATACCCCTCATTGAAATGCTCAATAGTGAATGTCTCTATTGATGCTGAAAACGGGCTTTGCCGAAATTCGTTAATTAGACTCTTGGATGAATAGATTGCTTCAATCATGATAAAACCTCCACCATTTTTCCTTAGAATTTCTGACCATTATTCAAACAACTACTTAAAATCATTCACGAATGATTCCAATATCTTATCGAAAAAAGGGCTACGATTTATTTCTCAATATTTCGTAGAATTTCAGGCGTTGGCTACTTGCTGGCTACTTTTTGGCTACACGCTGACCCACCTTACACTTCTCCTCTTTAACAGCGACCTTTTGGCATCTAAGTCATCCAAATTAATAAGAAAAGTTCACAGCATTGCGCTGGCAGAAAGTGGTTCACACTTTCGAGCGCAAATGTGGCAGCGACTGGCTCATAAGTGGTTCACTTCAGAGAGCCTGCCACTGGCACATCAAAGGTCAGAAAGGAGGATCTAAAAAATGGAAATTATCAAATTACAAAACCCAAACGAAGCAGTGATAAAAAAAACTGTTACAAAAAATAGAGAGAAAGAGAACAAACTCAAAAATAAAAAAAGAACAACTATAACCTACTTTAGCAGTCACACTGAGATTTCAAACGACGCAAGTTTTTTAAAGCAACTACGACTAGCTCTTAATCTAAACAGAACAGAAGCAAGCAACATTCTTGGTATGTCTGTTTCTACAATAAAAAGATATGAAACAGGAATCAGTGAAATTACTACGGATAAGCTAGATTACTTTTTGAAGTGTTATTGTGTCAGCCGAATTGAATACATGAGTTTCAAAGCTGGAAAGGAAGTCTCTTTTTCTAAAGAAAAACTCACTCCGAAAGTCAAAGTCATCGAGAACAACTTACTAAGAAGAAGTTATAAGAAAATTATAACCGAGGAAGTCAGAGCGATCACTCATTTAAGAACCATTAAAGGACTCAATCAACAAGAACTTACTACAAAATGTGGTTGGTCTAGAACAGCAATTAGTCATATTGAAAATGGAAGAATTGAACTTACCGAAGAGAAACTTAAGCATATCTTAAAAGCTCTTGAGGTAACTTTAAAGAAGTTCAAACAGTACCTCGATTCGTCTTTTGACAGAACTTTTATTGAAAAGAAATGTATTAAGAAAATTCTAGATATGGATAGTTCAAAATTAAAAAGCATAGAAACAATTTTAGAAAACTTTTAACACCTAACGAAAGGAAGCATGATGGAAAAAGCAAAAAAAACACCAAAAAATAAAATCGCTAAAGATTCAGATTTAACAAACATAAGAGCAAGAGTGAGCTTTAAAGAAAGCATAAATTCTGAAGTCTCAAAACTTAACAAAAGAAAGAAAGGGAGCAAGAAAATCATACCAGCGGATATTTTAGAAATTTTACTTCCACTATTAACTGATGAGCATAGAGAGCAACTTTTATCAAAAACTGTAACAGGCTCAGATCGCAGGAAAAGAGCAAGACAGGGTTACATTAAGAAGCATGGATCTATTAGTGAAATAGCATTTCTTGATCTTATTCAGGACAGAGAGGTGGAACTCGACGACTATCTCCCAGAGGAGCTAAAACTACAAAACCTCAAGGGAAAAAAGAGCTTGACCAAAGTTAACAAAAATGTTAACCTTGAGGAGAAATCAGCTTGAAGCAAATAAAACTGTTTCATAACTCTGAGGATATTGTTCCATTTAGTGAGTGGTTTAATAAGCTTTCTATGGCTTCTCAGGCTCGTATAGACGTTTATATTAAACGTGTGGCTGCTGGAGGCTCAAAGAACAACATTAAATCTCTCGGAGATGGAGTTTTTGAGATAAAGATTAATTATGGCCCAGGATTCAGGGTCTATTTTGGTGAAGTTCAAAACGCTATTATTCTGCTTCTTTTAGGTGGCGATAAGTCGTCTCAAAAAAGAGACATCATAAAAGCAAAAAGTTATTGGAGGCAATTCAATGAATAGAACATCTTCTTATGATGAAATGTTATCAAAGCGACTTCAAAATCCTGAGTATGCAAGAGAGTATATTGTTGCATCAATGGAGGGAGAAGAGGGTCAAACACTGATTAGCGCATTACTTAGTATGATTGAGGTTATGGGTATCAAAGAATATTCAGAACTCGTGAATATGCCTAAGTCTGCTATATCAAGACTACTTTCCGTTGGTGACATTCCCAAAATAGAAACTCTCAATAAACTTTTAGCTCCTTTTAAGCTCAAGGCAAAACTTGACATAGAAGAAGTGGCTTAAGCTGCTTCTTCTAAATTTAGTTCAACAAATCTCTCAATATCACTCACCCAGTAATCATCACCGTCAACTTCCACAATTTCTCCGTCTGCTCTCAATGAGTCCATATACTCATCAAGTGCGATCCTGTAAGAGATTGGATCTAGAATCTCAATTGCTGACATCATGTCATACTCAATCCAACCAATCTTTACAGTTTCTTCGTAACAAGATGTTAGAGATTCCTTTGCGTATTCATCATCAATAGGTGCACAATTCTCAGATACTAAATGTTCAATGACCCACTCTATACCGTATTCAACCCCAACACCATCAAGTAGCCTCATATTGTCATCTGAGCTGCAACTTGAGCAGTTTTTCTCTTTCACTTCTTTGCAACAGGAGTAGCAAAACGGCTTTGATTTTCGATACGCAACAGTTACAAGGTTTTCATAAGTTTTTTGATCTAGTGTTTCAGTTAACATTTTCTTCTCCTTTAAGTTTTTAATGCCTCTTAGGGCGAAATAAACGAGGAGCGAAGTAGAGCGAAAATCCACAAAAAAGTTGGGGGAAACCTTTAGGGGGAACCGACTGTTTTTGTTGATTTTTTAGCGATCGAAGCGGACGATAAATGGAGCCTAGAGCTTTTTAAAAAATGTTTAGGAGTAAAGGTTAATTATAGATTTAAGCTTCAAGCCTTGTCGTTTCAAAATATATATCTTATTTGACACTTTTAATTATTTGATGAGTATTATTTTCTCACATTTGATTGTGGATTCCCTACTGAGCAATTAAAAAAACCTTGGGCCAGTAATAGCGACTCAGCCCAAGTTTAAGACGTAGTTTTTCCTATTAGGATAAGATAAATCGGTCTAATCAGCAGCTAAAATTGAAAAAATTGGCTTTAAGCAGTTTTAAACTCATATCCTGCGACTTCAATGGTTTTTTTTATTGCATCTTGATCGAGTGTGGATTTCACATACAGTTCGGACTTTTCTATATTACCATCCACTTCAGCAGAGCTGTCCTTTTCTTGTAATGCTTCTTTGATAGCTTTTACGCAGCTCATGCAATGCAAGTCTTTCATCTCAAATGTATACACTTTTTTCTCCTTTGTTAGTTCTAGAATATAAATATGAGGTCTCCCCCGGGGGAAGGGTCAAGAAAAAATTTGACCCTCCCCTTGGGGGAGGGTCTATGCTATATTCAAAGGAGTGGAAAATATGGAAACAATTGATGTAAATATCCACGGCATGACATGTGCTTCATGTGTTGGAAGAATAGAAAAAAAATTAAAATCAAATAAGTCAGTATCCAGCGTAAGCGTAAACTTAGCCACTGAGATGGGTAAGATTGAATTTGATGATACACAAGTCAAAACAAAAGATATAATTGGGCTAATTGAAGAAGCTGGTTATAAAGCTAGTGCTCAAACTGAGTCACGTGACAACAAAATCAATGACCTAAAAAAAGAAAAGAGAATTTTAATTATTTCCTCTATTCTCACCCTTCCGTTGGTTATACCAATGCTTCTGATGCCCTTTGGTATCAACTATAATTTAAATCCTTGGATTCAGATGGCTCTGGCTACCCCCGTTCAATTCATAATTGGGTTTCGTTTTTACAAGGCGGCTTGGTCAGCTGTTAAAAACAAAAGTGGAAACATGGAGCTTCTGGTGGCTATTGGTACAAGTGCTGCTTATTTTCTAAGTCTATACATTGTTTACCAGCACATAGATCACCTGAATCATCACATGCATCTGTATTTTGAAAGTTCAGCGGTGATCATTACCTTGATTCTTTTAGGAAAATACATGGAGTCTCGCGCAAAAATGCAAACGACTGAAGCCATCAGAGCGCTTCAAGATCTTAAGCCAGAGACTGCGTTAGTGAAAATCAATGGATCTCAAGAAATAAAATCAATAGATGAAATCCAAGTTGGGCAAATTGTAATAGTTAAGGCCGGTGAAAGAGTTCCTCTTGATGGAATCATTTCTAGTGGAGAAACAGAGATTGATGAATCTATGATTACTGGCGAGAGTATTCCAGTTTCCAAAAAAGTTGGTGATAAAGTTGTTGGTGGATCTATTAACGCTGATGGACTGATTGAGGTAGAAGTTAAGTCAGTCGGCGCTGAGACAGTGCTTTCAAAAATAATTAGACTTGTTGAAGATGCTCAAGCAGAGAAAGCTCCCATACAAAGAATGGTGGATAAAGTGAGTTATTACTTTGTACCTATAGTTGTTTTAATAGCTTTAGCTACAGTGGCAGTGACTTTCCTCTTAACTAATGATCTTGAAGCTTCAATACTCAACGCTGTTGCAGTTTTGGTCATTGCTTGTCCTTGTGCTCTCGGTTTAGCAACCCCAACTTCCATTATGGTTGGCACTGGGCAGGCTGCAAAAAACGGTATACTTATCAAAAATGCAGAAGCATTAGAGCTTGCCCACTCCATTGATGCAGTTGCGTTTGATAAAACAGGAACCTTGACTGAAGGTAAACCTGTGTTGAGCAAAATTGAGTATTACAAGAGTAATCAAGCTCTAGTAGATAAGGTTTTACTAAGCATACAGTCCAATAGCGAACACCCATTGGGTGCAGCACTTGTTAAACACATGAAAGATAAGAATACTACACTGGTAAATACTGAAAATACTAAGACAATTAGAGGTAAAGGTATCCAAGCAGAAGTTGAAGGCAATACCTATCTCATTGCAAGTAAAAAAGCACTCACTTCTGAACCGCAAGAAGAAAGCGTTGAAACCTTCATCACAGAAAGAGAAGATATAGGTGAAACTGTTTCAGTGCTCATTGACGTAAATCAAAATAAAGTACTTTCGGCATTCAGCTTCATAGATAAAGTTAAGCCTACTGCACAACAAACTGTCGATGAACTAAAAAAACTTGGTGTCAAACCAGTTTTGATCTCGGGAGACAACAAAGGAAGCGTCGAAAAAGTAGCTGGAGAACTTGGAATCACTGAGTTTTACTATGAAGTGCTTCCAGAAGAAAAATCAGACATTATTAAGAAGCTTAAAACGAAGCACAAAATTGTTTCAATGGTCGGAGATGGTGTTAACGATGCTCCAGCTTTGGCTCTTAGTGACGTCGGTTTTGCTATGGCAACGGGCACTGATGTGGCAATGCATAGTGCTGAGGTCACTCTAATGCGCGGAAACCCTCTGCTCATTCCAGATGCGATTTCTGTTTCAAATGCTACTTACAAAAAAATAAAGCAAAATCTTTTTTGGGCTTTTTTCTACAATGTCGTAGGCATACCTTTAGCTGCGGCAGGTCTTCTCAATCCTATGATTGCTGGTGGAGCTATGGCCCTAAGTTCTGTGAGTGTATTAGCAAACTCACTACTTCTAAAAAGGTGGACTGCTAAGTCAGGAGTTAATTAATGAATATAGGGGAAGCATCTAAACTCAGTGGTATATCGGTTAAAATGATTCGCAAATATGAAGACTCAGGAATTATTCCCAAGGCACGTAGGAATGAATCTGGCTACCGTAGCTATTCTGAAAAAGATGTTCACACGCTTAAATTTGTTAAAACAAGTAGATCTTTAGGTTTTTCAATGAAGGACATTAAAGAGCTTTTAAGTCTCTGGAAAAATACGAGTAGAACTAGTGCGAATGTGAAAAGGATTGCCGAAAAACACGTTGAAAGCCTTGAGCAAAAAGTGGATGAAATTAACATGATGCTAAAAACTCTGAAACACCTAACTAAGAACTGCCACGGTGATAACAGGCCTAACTGTCCTATACTAAGCAATTTGAGTGGTGAACAGGATAAAGGCTTATGATTTTTGTATTGAAGGTAGTGTTTGCGTCGGTAGTTATTAGCTCACTTTCATGGCTCTCTGGAAAAAAGCCAGAGTTTGCAGGCTTTTTAACAGCACTTCCACTCACTTCTCTCCTTGCTCTGGCCTTCTCGCAACTTGAGTGGCAAGACAGCTCAAGGTCAGTGGATTATGCTAAAAGTATCTTTGTGGCTATTCCGCTAAGCTCACTGTTTTTTGTACCTTTTTTATTTGCTCATAGATTTGGCCTTTCTTTTTGGCAAACCTATGCATCTGGAGTGGTATTTCTTTCAATTGGATTTTTTCTCCATAAATATTCAATGATTCTATTATCTTATAGTGATGGAGTCTGACATGGAAAAATTCAACTTAACGTCACAAATGTCCGATTTAATAAGAGTATGCACGTCATCAGGCCTTTTGACCAAAAACCCAAACAAGTGGTACCCTAAACACATGTCAAAGCCTTTTGCTTCGTTTTTTATTATCATTTCACTTGTGTCTGTTCAGGCTTTTGGTCTTGTATGTGAAACAAAGTGTAGTCTAAATGAAGCAGGTGTAGAATCAAATATGTCTCAAGATGTTTCGCACTCCGATTGCCATTCAAACAGTGAAGAAGAATCAAATGATTCAGACTCTGAGGAGTGCAACAAGGTTTGTGCCGTAGATGAGATTTTTACCGACATTAAAACGTTAAATGTAGAAGCCCATTCAAAACAAGCTGTGGTTTTCACAGACTTGAATAAATACTTATCTCTGAGTAGCGACCTTAAGGAAACACCAATTAGATCCATTTCTGATCCACCATTTTTCGGGATTAAAAAAGCAAAATTTGGAAGACTACTTGTTAAGACATTGATTTTAAAACACTAATGGATTCAAGTAGTTACTTCCAATTCTTCAGTTTAAAATTTCAGAACATTTCTAAGAATTTCTCCCATTGGCTACCTATGGCTACTTCTGTGGCTCCCTGATTAGCAGGCACTTTTTCCGAATTCAAATTAGCACTTTCTAAGTCGCAATCCATTTAAATCACTAACAATTTTTGTCGGCGTAACACTGGCAGAAGTTGCTAATTTTTAGCCAGTGAAGTGCTGGCACTGATTAGCAACATTTAACAAATGGAGGCTTTATGGAAGCACAGAATTTAAGGAGATCACAAAAGAAAGTGATTACTAATGAGGTAACTGCTCTCAAGAAAATGAGGGAAATGAAAGGACTGAGCCGCAAAGACGCGGCCCCTCTCGTTGGCGTAACTTTTAAGCTAATTGAACAACTTGAAAATGGCAGAGTCGAACTAACAAAGCAGAAAATTGCACAATACTGTTTAGCTTATGGCTTCACCCAAAATCAGTATCGTGACATTTGTGAAGGAAAAATCGGCAAAGTTCAAAAAGAGATTTGCAAAGTTCGCACTAAGGTTATTGAACAAAACAATCTTAGAAGAAGTTACAAAAAAATTATCACAAAAGAAGCAAAGGTACTTCAAGTTTTGAGAAGGTTAAAAAACCTAACTCAATATGATGCAAGTATTCTTTGTGGCTATAGCAAGACTGCTATTGGTCACATTGAAAATGGACGTATTGAAATACCAAATAGCCGAATAAAGTTTATTGTGGAGTCCTATGGTTTCACGATGAATGACTTTGAATATCACATGAAATCAGAAAAATTTGTCACTGATATTCAAGACGATTGTATCAAAATTATCAAAGGACTTGGTGAAGAAAAACTAAAAGCCGTTTACCCACTATTATCAACTTTTAAGAACTAATAAACATTAAGGAGAACACCAATGAAAACAGCTAATGAAAATTCAAAAACAAAAAATAATGACTACACTTCTATTAGAGTTAAAGGAGATACTAAAAATAATGTTAATAAATTTTTGGATAAAATTAACAAAACTGAAGACTGTGGAAAAATTACTTTCGATGCTCTTGTCAGCTATTTTTTAGAAAATGTAACTCAAGAGGATATTGAAAATCTTCAAAAAGGGGCCATCACTTGGGCACATGAAGATAAGAGACTAAAACGCCTTTGGGAAAAAAAGAAAGGCAAAGTCTCAGAAAATAAATGGAAGGAAATGCTCTATATCGGT
>CATLVA010000036.1 GCA_950060715.1 uncultured Oligoflexia bacterium
AAACTTTTAAAAGGATTGTTTCCCGGCGCCGATGCAAACCTATATGAAAGCGTTGAGAAGGTTCCTAGAAAAACGAATTTAAAAAGAATTGGTTTATTTGGTCACAGCGCTAATGAGATGGAAGAAGATCTTATTAAGAAAATTATAATTAAATTAGATTTAGATGATGTGCTATTTATAGAGCCTGGTACGAAATACTTTTTCGAAAAAATGAGAACAATTCGAACTTGGCTTGTTAATTCGGATTATTCTATTATTTATCCATGCGCAGGAGGGAGTACTTGTCCAGTTCCTGAAGGTGATTGGTGCCATCAGTATATCAAAGTTTCTCATGAGCATGATGTGGAAAGACTGTGTCAATTAGTCAAAAAAGACCGCAGATTGATGCCAATAATTTTACACCATTATTCGAAAGGGAATTTAGAGTCCCGCTCAGGGGAGTTAGTACAAAGAGTGTATCCCCCTTTAAAATTCGCTAGCTCAATGGATATTTGCCAGCTGGAGCAAGGTGAATTGAAGCTCATACCATTAGAAGTTGTCTATAAAGGTCTGGGTAAATCACAAATAAAAGCTCTTCAAAAAATTCTTGCAGGTGATAAAATAGAGTTTGAAGTGAGTAAAGAATTAAATAATGGCGTGTGGAGAGTGACTTGGAGAAATTAGAGTTTAAAGATAAAAGAATTCTTGTCGTAGACGATGAGCCTTTTGTAAGAGAAGTCATCGCCGAACAATTATCATTTAAAGGTGCTGTTGTAGTTGAAGCTCAAGATGGTAAAGTTGCCTTTGACTTACTACTTGATTCCGACTTCGATCTTGTTCTTTCAGACATAAGAATGCCTGAATGCTCTGGGGTCGAACTTTTAAAAATGATAAAAGAATCAGATAAGAAAATGCCTCCTGTTTTAATGATGTCTGCATTTGAAGAAGTAAATACAGACAGATTAAAAAACTTAGGAGCAAAGGAATTTCTCCTAAAGTCGGGAGACTTCACTCAAATAGAGGAAGCAATAAGAAAGCTTCTCTAGGTTCCTATATCATTTTTACCAAACTGTTCTTCATCTTTGGCATTACTTCTCGGGTTTTTTAAAGAAAGAGGTTTCTCAACAACTTTTCTCGCTCTCTCGATTCCTTCTTCGAAATACTTTTCAGTAAGGTCTTTTTGTTCAATTGTCGTTTCGTTAAATAAGTGAACAGTCTGTGTCGGGAAAGCAAATCCAATTTCTAAATCTTTGGCCAATCGTAAAATATCCACATTAAGGCGGTGTCTTTCCGCAAGCTCTCTTGCATAGTCATCAGTCTCCCAATAGACCACAAGTTTTATATTGAGTGAGCTGTCACCAAAACCGTCAAAATAAACATGAAATGAGTCCTTTCTTGTCCATCTATGACTTAAAATAATTTGTCTGATCCCCTCGCAAAAAGCTTCAATTTTTGCAGGAGGAGTACTGTACTCAATTCCCAAAGTGGTATTAAGTCTTCTGAACCTTCTTTTACCCATATTATCAATCGGGCGATTCATCAGATTTCCATTTGAAATAGTAATAAGAGAATCATTAAAAGTTCTGATTCTTGTAGAGCGAAATCCAACTTCATCAACGACACCTACGATTCCATCCGCATCAATAACATCTCCAATATCAAAAGGGCGATCCAGCACAAGCATGATAGAACCGAAAAAGTTTGCAAGTGTATCTTTCGCAGCAAAAGCAAAAGCTAATCCCCCAATTCCAAGACCAGCTACGAGTCCCGTAACATCAATCGTAAAGGCGCTGGCAACAATTAGCGCTCCCGCAATATAGACCAAGATAAAAGACGTTTTGGTTGCTAGCGGAACAATTATATCGTCAAAGCGTGACTCTGTATTTTCAGCTTTTAGGCTAGCGTAATAGCTTAAGAGTTCAACCACTTTATGACCAAACCAAACGGCCATGAAACTCATTAAAATTAACAGCGTTCTCTCCAGAAAAACAATAATATCTGGTGAAAAATCTAAGTATTGCATTGACCAACGAACAATCCATACGAAGATTATTTTCGTTAGCGGTTTAATTGCGTGATCTAGCTTCTCTGTTTGTAAGTTCTGAGCGACTTTTGAGAAATGTTTAATAGAAGTCTCAATAATAAAATGAGAAATCTTCTCTATTAGAAAGGCTAAGATGAGGATAATGAAAAGACCTACGATCTGCCAAGTTTCAAATGCGCCAAGCTTTCCTCGAAGGCTCTCGGGCATTGCTGCTTTGATTTGATCTTGAACTCGGTTTAATTCTACTACACCTTCTATATTCTTTTTATTCGCAAAGAGGTCCATATAGTCGGGAAGGGAGTGAAGTGTTTTCGTTGAGAATAACCATTCTTTATTCTTCTCAATGAGAGATATTTCTAAAACTTTTTCTTTATAAGCTCTTTGATCGAAAACCCAGTAAGGTTGGTCTGTGGTTTCTGGTATCAGGTCATAATCAACTTTTTTGATCTTATCGAGGACTTTGATAAGGTCATCACTAAGTTTTCTTCCTACAGCACCTGCTGGAGCAGAAAAAGAAGAAAGATCTAGAGTGGAAATAGCTTTTTCATAAGCTTCACCTGAGTTGCCTTGATTCTCTTTTATCTGAACCATGGCCTTAAGGAATGTCCTAAAGCTCTCACGCGGGGTTGTTGTGTCCGCAAAGGCAAGGTTTGTCACTAGTATGAGAAATAAAAAAACTAATATCTTACGCATAATATACCTCTTTGGGGCATGATATGTTTCTCCATCGGTTTTGTCACCATTGGAGTCTTGACACCCATCAAAATGCCCCCATATTAAGATTGTAAGGAGTTAAGTATGAATAACTTTGATAAAATTGTGACAGGTTCATTAGATATTGCGCAGTCAAAAGCGATTGAAAACAAGAATACAGAATTAGCACCAGCACATTTACTTTACGGTCTAGTTTCAAATCCAAGTAGTTTTGCTGCTAAGAAGTTAAAAGAGCATATGGGGCAAATTGAAGAGTTGGTAAGTCTTTTGCCTAAAGCATCTCAAAATCTTGATGCGAGTCAGATAAGACCTAGTGCAGCCCTAGGTTCTTGGTTAACCCAGGCCGGAGGTCATGCCGCACAAAGTGGAAAGCAAGAAGTGAGTGAGAAGAATCTCTTACGCTTTCTGCCTCAGTATTTTCCAAATCTTCCTATAGACTTCTCGCAGTTTAATACAGATGAAGACGAAACTGAGGTTCCAGGCTTTCTCGTTAACTTAAATGATAAGGCTCAAGACGGTAAGCTTGATCCGGTTATTGGAAGAACCAAAGAAATACGTGCCGTGATGGAAATCCTAGGTCGAAGATCAAAAAACAATCCTGTATTAGTTGGACCTGCAGGTGTTGGTAAAACTGCGATTGTTGAAGGTTTGGCTGAAGCCATTATTAAAGGAACTGTACCTGACGTATTAAAAGGTAAAACTGTTTATTCACTTGAACTGGGTTCTTTGATTGCAGGGACAAAATACCGAGGCGAATTTGAAGAACGAATTCAGCATCTATTAAAATTCGCTAAAGAAAGTGCTGGGCAAAGTATTATTTTTATCGATGAAATACATCAAATTATCGGTGCAGGTAAAACTGACGGAGCGATGGATGCTGCTAATCTTTTAAAGCCAGCTTTATCTAGAGGTGAGCTTCATTGTATTGGGGCAACTACTGAAGACGAGTTTCAAAAATATATATTAAAAGATCCAGCTCTTGAAAGACGGTTTAGACAAGTTCCTGTGAGAGAACCTTCAAAAGAAGACTCAATTGAAATTCTAATGGGGCTAAAAGAAAAATTCGAAGGGCACCATGGGATTAAAATTACAGATGATGCGATCTACTCAGCAGTTATGCTTTCTGATCAATACATCACTGATAAAAACCTTCCTGATAAGGCCATCGATTTAATAGACGAGTCGGCATCTGCATTAAAACTATCAGCTGAAGCGATGCCCGCAGAGCTTGAGCTTTTACAATCTGAGATTCGAAATAAAAGAATCTTGGCACAGGTCGAGTCTAATCAAGAATTAGAGGCGGAGGTTAAAAACTTAGAGAAGAAATTTAATCAAGGTTTTATTGAGTGGGAACAGCAAGTTAATGCCCTAAAGAAAGTCGGTGAAATAAAAAATAGATTGGACCGCTTGAAATTTGATTTAGAGAAAGCAGAAAGAGAGCAAAATTATGAAGAGGCTTCAAGATTAAAATACTCTTTAATTCCTGAGGTGGAAGCTGAACTGAAAAATTATGCTCATGATTGGGAATTGAAAAAGGATAATATCGCTGGGATCATTGCTCGACATACAGGCATTCCGGTTGAGAAAATTCTTAAATCGAAACAAGATGAGCTATTAAAACTTGAGGAAGTTTTAAACAAAAGAGTTTTTGGTCAGAAAGAATCTCTACATGAGATTAGTGAGACGCTTTTAGCTAGTTATGCAGGACTAACAGATGAAACAAGACCACTGGGATCGTTTCTACTTAGAGGTCCTACAGGGGTAGGGAAGACTGAGACGGCTAAGGCATTGGCAGAGTATCTTTTTGATAATGAAGAGAATATTGTTAGGCTTGATATGAGTGAGTTTTCAGAAAAACATTCTGTAGCAAAACTTATTGGGTCTCCAGCGGGTTATATTGGCTATGATGATGGTGGTGTTCTTACTGAAGCGGTGAGAAGAAAGCCATATTCGGTAATATTATTCGATGAGATTGAAAAAGCTCACCCTGACTTTTCAGATATTTTACTTCAGATTTTAGATGATGGAAGGCTATCTGATAATAAGGGAAGAACGATTAATTTTAAGAATACAGTCATCTTTTTAACAACCAACTCTAAAAACCCAGAGCTTGATTTTAAGCCAGAGGTTTTAGGAAGACTAGATGCTATTCTTACTTACGATGCGCTAGATAAATCTAATATGGAGAGTCTCGTTAATAAGCAGATTCGTCTCCTGCAAGAGCGAGTTAAAGGTCAAGGACTGAAACTCAATTTTAGTGTAGAGGTAGTTCAGAAGCTGGGAGACCTTGGTTATAGTGAAGCCTATGGCGCCAGACCGTTACAAGGAGTTTTTAATAGACTCATTGTGAGGCCTCTTTCAAAATTTATTTTGAAGGGAGAAAAACTAGAAGAGGTTGAATTCGATTTAAACGGTGAAGAGATAACTCTTAAAGCTTAAAAATATAATCTCATTCCAAGAGCGCTACCTTTAATCTGGCGCTCTTGGGTTACTCCGGTTGCAAGAGTCGTAAATTCCAAGTTTTCTTCAAATTGATAGGCATAAATTCTTACAAAACTAATATCTAAGAAAGCTCCCCATTGTGTTCTTTTTGATTCCATCTCTGAAGAGTTATCCTCGCTTTTATCAGATAAATAAATCCGATAGCGTCCATCAAAACCAAAAAATGGCACAAGATATAAACTTATATCGCCTCCGTAAAAGTTCTGTTCAAACTTCTCAACTGATCCACCTTCGAATTTACGCCTACCGTAAGTGAGGATGAGGTGAGTTGCTTGGTGATTGGAACCGATTAAACGTAAATTAACTGAGCTCTCTGTCTGAGTATAATAATCGTCATAAGACTCTTGTCTGGCGGCAAAGCCAAGAAAGCCTAAATAAATGGCAGCTTCACTTGAGTAACCAGATGTTGACTCGTTGGTGTTATCAGCAGTATCGGCATCAAAATCACTTCCTGCATAATCAAGGTATAATTCCCAGAATACAGAACCTTCTTCTAAATTTATGGCAAGCCATTGATCTTGTAAGGCCATTTTTTCTTTTTGATAAAACCAAGAAGAGAGTGACCAACGCTTAAATTCTTTTTTTTCAAGTTTACTGTCTACATATTCCCAAACTGTTTTTTGAGCAAAAGCATTATGAGATATTAAAAACAACAACGAGATAAGAATTTTCATCAGATTTCTCCAAACCAATAATTAAGTTCTTTTTCAATAGTTTCTTTGGTCTCTTCTGAAAACTGATTTCCATCTAAAGACAGGGATTTTAATGATTTCCAATTTTTAACCAGCTCAATCGGAAGATCTTTCAATTGATTGCGATTAATTGATAAGTTTTTTAGTGAATTAAGAAGCCTAAGTCTCTCTGGAAGAGTTGTTAATCTATTATCGCTTAGATTTAGTGACTCTAGGGATTCCAGGTGCTCTAAGTAGAGGGGGATTTCAGTTAATGCGTTTTTATTAAGCATTAGTGTTTTGATATTCGTTTGAAGGTTAGGAACCAAATCTAATCTTTTTATATGACATTCAGAAACACTTAAAGTTTCGAGACAGGGATGAGTTAAAAGAGACTGAGGAAGGGTCTCAATGTTTTTTCCGTGGATATAAACGAGCTTTAGATATTGAAGACTTTGAAAATCAAAATCAAGCTCAGTCAATTTATCTGACTTAATATAGAGAGCTTCCAAATTAACTAGTTTTGTGAGCTCACTTGGAATTGAAGTCGCGTTAACTTTAATATTTAAAGTTGTTGCATTTGGAATATCTCCGAGCGCTTTTTTTAAATTCTTATACATCGCCATCTAAACTTCTCCCGGTATTCCCAGAAAGTGTAGAATGCTGTCCATATTACCAAAACTCATATGTTGGGAGGCTTCTTTTTTGACAACTTCCTTGGCATGAAAAGCAATGCCCAGACCTGCTTTGGCCAGCATCGGAAGATCGTTCGCACCATCTCCAATAGCGACAACTTGCTCGAGGTTAATGCCTTCCTGCTGAGCTAACATTTCAAGGAGAATTGCTTTCTGTTTGGCGTTGATAATTTCCCCTTTAATCTTGCCAGTAAGCTTTCCGCTATCGACCATTAAGTCGTTGGCAAAGGCATAGTCAATGCCGAGACGTTTTTGGAAATGTTTTGCAAAATGCAGAAAACCACCTGATATGATCGCCGTTTTATACCCAAGCTTTTGAATCGTTTCTAAAAATTTTTCAACTCCATCGGTGAGTTTAATATCTCTTAGAATTTCATCTAGCTTATCCACGTTTAGGCCCTCTAATAGAGAGACTCTCTCAGTTAAACTTTGATCGAAATTGAGCTCACCATTCATGGCGCGCTCTGTGATATCATGAACTTTTTCTCCAACTCCGTGAACCTTGGCCATCTCGACGATGACTTCTGATTGGATAAGAGTTGAATCCATATCAAAAACAATAAGTCTTTTGTTTCTTCTCCAAACATTATCTTTTAAAAGGGCCAGGTCTAAGGCGTGAGAGTGAGAAAGAGATAGGAGACCTTGTTTGATTTTATCTAAGTCACTTTGGTTGGTGGCCACTTCAATTTGGAAATCAATGGAAGAAAAAGCTTTAGGATTAAGATTATCAATTCTTTTAATATTGATTTTATTTTGCGCCAAGAGGCTTGAGAACTCCTTCATAAATTTCGGAGTGATGGTGCTTGGTGAGATGCAACTGATAATATAGGCTTCTAGGTGAGGGGCCTTGCCCAATTTCTCAACCTCTCTGTATTCAAGTTTCATCCCCATTTCGGTTGCTTGAAATAAAAGATCTTTTACTACTGATGAGTCATTTGGAACGCTAATGATAAAACTTAGAGAAAGTAGTCCGTAGGTAACAGACTGTCCTATATCATGCAGTTCAATATTTTCTTCTTCAAGGCATTGCATAAGCCTTGCGGTAATACCCGGATGATCGGGTCCTGTGATATTAATGAGAGTTAGCTTCGCCTTCGTCACTATTTTTCTTTCCCTTTCTGAGTTTTTTGAAAAGTCTTTTCTTTTTAAGACTGGTCACCATATTAAAAGTATAATGAATGGCAGACCATAGGGAAAGAATACTTGTGATATAAATTAAAATGCTTCCAATGAGTGGTAGAGGAAGACCATTCCAATTTTCATTTGCCATTAAAAGCGGAATACCAACCATTCCGATGGCCGTTTTCCATTTACCTATTTGATTAACCGGTACATTAACACCTTCATTGAGCGCTAATAGCCTCAATGATGTCATGTACATTTCTCTAAGCACCAAAACGATAACTATAACAGCTGGAAGTCGATCAAGAGCCTGCAACATAATAAGACTTGAAACAGTAAGAAATTTGTCAGCTATAGGATCTAGAAATGAGCCAAAAACGGTAACGATATTTCTTTTACGCGCAATGTAACCATCAAAAAAATCGGTGATAGAAGCTAGGGCGAAGATCCAGCCTGCAGTCCAACCAAGTAGGCTATTACTTCCTTCAAATACTTCGTTCTCTAATGCAGAGAAGTGTAGGCACAAAACCACTACTGGAATGAGCGCCATTCTAAATATAGTTAACAGATTTGGTAAGTTATTGATTTGCAGGTCATCACTTTCATCTAACATGAGCAGACTCTATCACAGTTTGTTATAAAATTCTTCCCCCTCAATGAAAAAACTAGCTTGGGTTATAATGTCTCAAAGGAGAATTTATGGAGAGACATTTAAACTTGGTTGAAAGTGATTTTGAGGAATTAGAAAAGAAGGTATTTCCAAGGTTTCCATTTTGCTTTCTAACTTTTAAACCCGATGCACAACATGACCCACATACTTTTGAAGTTAAAGATATTTCACATTCTGGGATGCAAATCGCGCTTAGAATGGGGGAGCATGACCTAAAAAAAGAACAAGCTATTGCAGGACACCTTCATTGGGGAAGCGAAGAGCTAAAGGTGACTGGTACTGTCAAATGGGACACTCAAATGAGGGCCGGTATTGAATTTTCTCACTCCCCACAATTACGTGAAAAGGTTTCAGCGCTATTAGACCTAGGTAAGTATGCTGAACGCCTAAAGCCTGTCCACAAAATGGATTACGGAGTTGAGATTCCAGCTCGTTTAAAATACTGGCTTCGCTCTGACGGACCAGTAGAAGTTTTTGTATGGCAGCATGGTGATGGAGAAATTGCAAAATTTGAAATCCTCATGATGGAAAATTTCGTAGAGTGGGAGGATACCAAGGGACTTCGCACTGCAAGAGTTATCTCGAAACGTGATATTGATACACCACTTTTAACTGAAGATGAGTTTGTTTTCCAAATAGATCCTCATGCTGATCAATTAAAAATTACCAAGGCAGCGAAATTAGTCAATCACCTCGGGGCTGAACTTATGGATGCTGCTGTTGTCCAATTCATCACTTTGAAGTTGAGATCATAACTTATTAATTATTGATCAATTGAACTCAAACTTGATAGAATAGTGCCATTCAAAGGGGATATATAGTGAATAGAAATTTGGCATTAGAATTCGTACGTGTAACTGAGATGGCAGCCATTGCCAGTGCAAGGCTTATGGGGCGTGGAGATGAAAAAGCTGCAGATAAAGCAGCCGTAGACGCAATGAGATCTATGCTTGACTCTGTAGACTGCCGAGCCACAGTT
>CATLVA010000037.1 GCA_950060715.1 uncultured Oligoflexia bacterium
TCAATTTTTGGCTTTAAACAAGGGTTAACAAAAATACAACTTTTAGGCTCAATACTCAAATTCAATTTATCATCACTAAGAGCTTTTAAAGTCACCAACCCACCAAGGCTATGAGACATAAATATTGGGGTTAGCTGGCGATCCAAATAAAGTCTGTGATAAAGGATATGAAGAAACTGTCGGTAGTCTTGTATAAAGGTAGAGAACTGATCAACATGCCCTCTATCCCCTCCACTCTTTCCATGGCCATAAAGATCCATACAGGAAATGACAATCTTGTCTTGGAAATGTTCCCTTAAAGCATCAAATAGATCTTGATGCCTTTTATGATATTCGATCATCCCATGTTGAAAAATCAAATGGTATGCATTAGGCGCAAGCGCCGTTTTTGGAAAATACGACTTAAAATAAATATGCGTCTTTTCTGGATAAACCGATTCAAAGGTACCTTCCTCTATTCTGTGAAGGTCACTTGAATTAGCCATGACTAATATAGTTTTGAATCGCTTGTTGTGATTCACCAGTTAAGTTTTTAAAGCGAAATGAAAAACCTTGTCTTCCTTCAAGCACTCTGACTATTTCTCCACTGGCAACAAAATGGTAATCCGTATTCTCAGGGTGAACATTAATAGAAATAGTTTCTCCTACACTACCTGGAAACTCATCCACTAAAACTTGCATTCCTCCCGTCGAAATATCACGACAAATTCCAACAAAAACCTTTTGATTATTTTCAATATACATACGAGCGATGAATGGCTTTCTTGCATTATTTCTGCGTTCTTCTTCTTCAATTGGTGGAGGTACATCTTCAAATACTTCAGAGAAGTCTTCAAAATCAGCAAGCATTTTCCAATCTTTCATATTCTTTGCGAAGGCAAATGTCTTTCCATTGATTCTATTTTCGTCAAAAAGGCGCTTTAAAAGATCTGTATTGTACGGACCGTACTCAACTTCATTACCACCTCGGTCCACACCAATTTTTACAAACACACCACCTTCAAGATCTTGAATTCGATTAACTGTCTCATCCATACGAGGAGGTAGAGTTGGTTCAGCAACTTCCGGCTCAGGTGCAAGCGCTGGCGCAAACTCATTCATGTCTTTTATTTGGGCCCAATTCTCTAAACCCTTTTTCCATACGTAATCAAGCTCGTTTAACTCACTTGCTTTGATTAGATCGAAAATAGCATCAATTTCCACAGGTCCCACTCTTTCACCTGATTTCACATAATACCATTTATCGGACATGAATTACTCCTTGAAGTTTGTAATTTTAAGAGGTTACCTTAGTATTTTATCTGTTTAATCAAAGACTTACACGCGTGGCAGTTTTTGCCTGAAATGTCAGAGTTGTCTAATCAGATACCTCTAAAGCTTATATGTATTTATCCGATAGGTATTACGAGAAAGGATTAAATGATGAAGTATTTATTAAGCTTATTTCTACTTGGATTGATTAGTTGTGGTGAAGAGACTATTACTCAAAACACTGTGAATGAGAAATTCTCCACTACCGAGCTAAAGAGTTTTTCAGTGAGCACCTGCTCTCAAAGAACCTTTGCAAAACCGCCAGTGGATATTCTCTACGTGATAGATAATTCAGGAAGTACCCTAAATAGTGCTTTTGATAATATTAAAGGCCAAATTCAAAATACGATTTATACCCTATCAAGTGATTTCGATTATCATATTTATGTCGTCCCACTTAATGCAGTCACAGGTGACGAAATTAATACCTATCCACTTCTAGCAAATAACCCAAGCTCGATTCCAAACCTTAGTAATGTCACTCTAGTGCAACCTGAAAACCTACAAATGTTTTCTCAGGCTGGAGGAAATAATGCTGAATTTGGTATAAATAGAGCCTATAACGTTATTCAAAATAACCGAGATAATGGTATTTTCCGCGAGGAAGCTCACACTATTGTGGTTATGATCTCAACTGGTGATGATACTTACTCTAGACAAAGTGGGGCCAATGGAAATGTCGGACAGAGAGATGAATTTAAGTTTAATGAACAAGTTGAGCAATTTAAATCTTTAACAGAGATTTACGCTGATGCAAATCCAAGTCTATCGAACCCGTTAAAAGCACAAACCCTAAGGTTTTTTTCGGTGACTGCTGCATCAGCTTGTCAATCTGATTGGAAAGCAGGAACAAATTATAGAGAACTCTCTCAAAGAATTTATTCCTATCAAAACCTACAAGATAATAGTTCGGCTAAAGATAGAATGGATTTGTGCTCGGGTGACTACTCTAGCCTCTTCTCTCCTGTAAATAATAGTATTAAAGCAGTTGTTATTGCTCATAAATATGATCATTGGAAAATCAGTTCAGCTAATGAATCACAAATTCAAGCGAACGATATTACAGTTGTAAAAATAAAAGAAAATGGTCAGCAAGTTGAAATAAGAGAAGACAGCGTAGATGGGTTTGAATACCTAGGCTACAAATCTAATATTAACACTCGCTACGAACCTTCAGAGGGCGAACCAGTAACAGGGCTTGTGGTTAAACTTAATGGTAATGCAAGAGTTTCTTATCCTGATTGTATTATAGCAAAGACCAGAACTCCGACCGAGTATTTTGGGTTTATCACAATTCCAAGAGAGCCAGACCTCTCTACAGTAGAAATCAAAATTAATGGAGAACTTGTACCGCAAAATGCGCAAAATGGTTGGACCTATGTTGGTTGGAGAGAAACCATCAATATCAAAGTTCCAGGACCTACCGATGCTGCCGTGACACCTGCGGTTAACCAGTCGGGATATGCGATTCAATTACATGGAAATGCTATTTATACCAATGGTGATACCATCGGCGTTTACTATAAGCCGCAAGGCAAGTAATTTAAGCAACTGTTGATTTGTCTTGGTTGGAGTAAATAACTCTATTCATGAACTGAATATGTGGTAGAAGTTTTTTAAGCTTCATATAGTTCACTTCTATCGAGAGACCATTTCCATCAGCGGCGATAATGGCTTCCCCTACAATTCCATGCTCCCAAGCATCTGCAAGATGCTCAACACCAATATGCTTACCAGCTTTTTTCCAATGCTCAAGAAAGTCATCGACTTCAACCAGAGTCATGGCATTATCAGTGTTTGGATTATTTTGAATTCTTTTCCAAATATTTTCTAGAAAGATTTGGCACTTCTTAGAAATTTTAAGCTTCTTATCTTCGGTGAGGTGTTTTTCAGTATTATAGAAAATAAAAACATTTCGAATTCGGTCAAGATCAGAAGTCACCAGAATTTTTGGAAGCCCATCTTTATCATTTTGCAGACTCAGAATTCCTAAATCTTGGCAGATGATAATCATCTCATCCATTTTAGATTCAATAATCCCATAGATTTCTTTAGAATACAGATCTAGAGTTTTACGGTGAATCGCAACTCCTGCCTCATGATTTTCACCGTGAGTTTTAAAAACTAAAAACAAGGTTCCAAGAATTTTTATTACTTCATTTGATTTTAAAAACTCATAACCTTGATGTTTACCAGAACCGTAAGCTACTGTAGCTGAGTTTGACTCTAATTCTTTTACTCTTGAATTTGTAGCACGAAGTCTGTTCGCGAGTGTATTAATAATGGTTTTAAACCAAGGATTAAGTCCCTGCATTGTTTTTGAAAAAGCCGTAAAAGAGATCTCAATAACTTCAGAACTAACCATAGCGGAAGCGGAACAAGATCTTTTCCCTCCACCGTCGTCATCGAAGTAGGCCATCTCCCCTATAACTTCACCAGCGCGAAGTACTGCTATTTCAATAAAACCTTTACCTTTAGGTTTGAATAGGCGCAGCTGCCCTTTTTGAATAATGAAAAGCGAGTTGGCTTTTTCACCATCATTAAAAAGAATTTCTCCCTGACCTAATTTTCTTAGCCCTGAAGTATTGTCCTTTTTCTTTTTAGCAGCTGCGGCCGATGTCATTTATAACCTTTCGATAATTAAACTTAGTGCTTCTCCACCACCAATACAAATGGCTGCACAACCAAGCTTCGCTCCTTTGCGCTCCATTGCATTCGTTAGAGTCAGTAGAATTCTTGCGCCGCTGGTTCCAATTGGATGTCCAAGACTAACCCCACCACCGAAGATATTCACTTTATCATGGTCTAATTCTAACTCTTTCATCGCTGCCATGGTAACTGCGGCAAAAGCTTCATTAATTTCCCAAAGATCAATATCAGAAACTTTTAGTCCAGTTTTCTCTAGGTTTTTCTTAACTGCCTCAACTGGAGCAGTTGTAAACCAAGTAGGGTTTTGAGCATGAGAGGCCCAACCACGGATAACAAACTTCGCTTGGTCTTTATGAGCTTCCCCACCCAGAACAATCGCACATGCACCATCATTGATAGTTGAAGCATTTGCAGCAGTAATCGTTCCATCTTTCTCAAAAGCAGGTCTTAATTGAGGAACTTTATCAAAATTAACTTTACCAGGACCTTCATCCTCAGAAACTGTCACATCACCTTTACGAGTTGAGATTGTCACTGGTGCAATTTCAGTATTAAAAATACCTTCTTTTTGCGCAGCTTGGGCTCTTTTAAAAGAAGTCATTGAGAATTCATCTTGTGCCTGTCTTGTGAAGTCAAATTTTCTCACACATTCCTCAGCACAATTTCCCATTGGACGATCAGAATAGACATCCCATAAACCATCCCATTGCATAGAATCTTTAATTTTAGTTTCACCAAATTTTGTTCCAAGTCTTGAACCTGGAAGTAAGTGCGGAGCAAGTGACATATTTTCCATTCCACCAGCAACAACAACATCTGCGTCTCCTGTCATGATCGCTCTTGCACCAAGAATGACTGACTGAAGTCCTGAACCACAAACCTTATTAATTGTCGTACATGGAGTCTTTTCAGCTAGACCCGCGAAAAGCGCAGCTTGTCTTGCAGGAGCTTGACCAACACCAGCTTGAACTACGTTCCCCATAAATACTTCATCAACTTTATCTTTAGCGATTCCAGTTTTCGCTAATGCCCCTTCAATTGCAACAGCTCCAAGCTTTGGTGCACTAACAGTTGAAAGACTTCCAAGAAAACTTCCTTGAGGAGTTCTGGCTCCCCCTAAAATATAAACGCTCATATATTATCCTTTGTTACGATTAACACAGGGATTCTATGCAAATTTGCAGCAAATTTCCACCATTTCAGGTTGTTGAAAACTATAAAATCTGTTAATTTGCGTTGTTTTAAAAAGGATAACGCAATGGATTTTGGAAGATACGATATTTCTAGCTCAAACACGAGAAAACTACTCCCTCAAGAGTGGACTGATGGACTTAACACCACGCTAAACGAGGTTTACGCAGAGCAACTCAAAGCGAGAAATTCTTTTTTCGATGTCTATGGGGAACTCTATGATAAAGAGTTTGTCGTTATCGCCTCCATGATGCATGAATCTGATGCGACTGTAGCTCCTGTATCTATTTTTGTTTCCCACGATGTGATCGCTGAAGAAAAAAAATACAAAAAAGTACTACAAAATATGGTGGATCTAATTGGCGCGATAGTTGACGATGTTCTTGCCAGCGAGAATTGCGACTACAATGCTAATTGGACTGAAAATGAGTTCAAAGGCGATAAATTCTTTTATAAGATCACTCGCGAAAATATCTCCCTCACACTACAAGCGGAAGCAATTCTTCTTAAAGGTGAAAAGCTAGATTAACGAGATTGCCTTTAGAGCTGAGTCCCTCGGTAAACCCGGGAGACATCTCCTGAAGGATTTTTATAAGCTTGGCAGCTGTACACTGGAATACCAGCCTGTTTCATCGCATTAATATATTTGTTATGAACATTTGCAAAGCCATTACCACAATTGACCATAAAATACTCAACATCTGAAAAACAGGTTTTACCCCAAATTTGAGTTTCGTTATAGCGGCGCTCCTGTTTATCTGGCATATGCTTGCTACTCAAGTGAAAGGTATGAACATGGGTAAAGGCGCTAGCACCATTACTAGAGTAAATACTCAGAGAATCACCCAAAGTAAAAGTCGAGCGGTGTTTCACTTCATCTTTCATCTTCGCAAAGACATTTCCATATTGAGTGCTCAAAGGAGCATATTCAGCACCACCATGTGGTTTGGTTAAAAAGAGATAACTATAAATAGGTCTAACCCAATGAAGCGGGTTATCGATAACTAAATTGGCCCTGTAATTTCTCTCGATTGTAATTCCTAAAAAACTATTTTCTGCATTATTTCTACGGCTCTGATTTAATGTTCCATTAGAAGAGTTCACTTGATGTTGATTCAAAAAACAATTTTTTTCGATAGAAGGATAGAGGTCCTGATCAAATGCAATCACAACTTCAGAGTCTTTCATATAATCGTAAGCACCTTTATCCATGTCTTCTTCGAAGTCTTCATGTTTGTTTTGCATAAGACTGATGGCCACTAATACTGAATCGTAAGTATTGAGTAGTGACTGGTTAAAGGTATCTCCCGGAGACATGTTCAATATCTCAGGAATAAACTCTACAAGCTTCCCATTTCTAAAAAACAAAGTAGTAAAGCGATAGCCATTTTGATCTTTTAGGGCATGTAGATTTGAGCATAAGCTTTGATCAACAGGTTCAACCGCTACTTTATTTTCGGTAAAACTCAAGCAACGACTACGCTCTTTTTCTTCCCAAGCGTACTCAAATTTTCTCCCAGGAGCGCATTTATCTAAACCGACTTCTTTACCTTTTACTCTCGTTCTCGTTTCAAATTCAAAACAGCCAGTAACAACATAGGATTCGCTCACATAATCAAAATATGTTTCTGAAAATGTCCCCTGCAAAATAGAAAGAGCAATATTCGTTTGCCAGTTTCTATCTAGAGATAGAAATGCTTTCAAACTTGCAGTATCGATTTTTATCGCCTCTTTAAAATACAACTGTAAATAAGCAAGCTTGTAATTATCTATAAACCAATTTTCCTCTACCGTTGGAATTTGCGCCATAATAGCTGCATTTAAGCTTCTTTTGACTCCTTCTTGGTAGGCAATCACCGCATCCGAAAAGTCTTTATAAGCAAAATACTGATGTCCTAGATCAATAACTTCCACACCACGAGTATTCTTGTATAAAGACATACTATGATCTATCAGGAGAATATCACTACCGAGATCGCGCTTAAGTGTTTTGACGTCAATTGTATTAGATTTAAGATTCTCAGCTGAATAAAGCTTTACCATTGAGCTTGCTAGGTCTCCCTGAGAGCTCTTGAGATTGACTAGTATATTGTCGGAGATATCTTTATCATAAACTGAAACAATCGCTATTTTTAAACCTTGCCCATTCAGGCTATCTAAAAACTCTAAGAGTTTTTCATTCTTTCGATAGTACTTGTTTTTGTATTTTATCAACTCAGTCTTAGGAAAATTATCGACATTGAATCTTGGAACTCCTTGAACCAAGACTCTATCTAGTGGAATTACTATCGTATCGAAGGCAAAAGCTGCCAAATTAAAAAAGACAAAAACCAGAGCTAGCAGTAATTTCAATTTTTTCCCCTAAAAACCTCCTCATAACACAACCATGGGGCGCGTTGCGCAAAAAAAGCTCAATTTGTAACTCTTACAGGCAAAAAAAAAGGAGCCTATAAGGCTCCTTCTCTATCAATTTGCATTTAATTTTTAATATTTAATCATCATCAATTCGAGATTTTGAAGTAAATACTCTTGTCTCAACTTCGATATCATCATCGTCGTCATCGCCACCTTCAATTCCCTCAATATCATCTTCAAACTCTAACTCACTCGTAATATTGAGCTCGTGTAGGGCCTTATAAAAATCTTTATCATCTTGAAGATCACCCAATAAAGATTCGATATACTGAGTTGGGTACTTACTAATAAGTTCTTCAATATACTCTTGAAGTTTACCTTCAGCTAGAATTTCACGTTTACGCTTAATATCGTACCAATTCGCTATATAGTGAAGACGACAATATTGCTGAGTCGTTCTGAGGTTTTCACACCCTTTTTCGGCGCAGTCATCAGATCTCTGATCAACAAAAAAGTCCAGTGAGGAAATAGCATCTGCAATCTCATTAAAGTTAAAGTTCTCAGCAAGACTTTCAATTTCTTCCTGAACCTTATTTTCAACTTCTTTTAACTCTTCCTTTGGAGGAAGTGCTACTTTTTCTTTTTTCTTAGATTTTGCTGGTGCTGCTTTCTTTTCTTCTGTTTTTGTCTCTACTTTTGTTTCTTCAACTTTGGTAGCCTTAGCTTTTTGCGCCTTAGGCTTTTCAGAAACTACTTCTTCTTTCTTTGACCCGGCCAAAACATCCTTAGCCTTACTTAAAAGTCTTTTTGCTGCAGATGGTTTTTTCTCGACAGATTTTGTGGCAGTTGCCTTTTTTGCAGTCGTTTTCTTTGCAGTCGTCTTTTTTGCAGTCGTCTTTTTAGCAGGTGCTTTTTTTGCCGTAGTTTTTTTCGCAACTTTTTTAACAGGAGCTTTTTTCGTTACTTTTTTAGCCGTAGATTTTTTCGCTACTTTTTTTGCGACTTTTTTAGCAGGTGCTTTTTTCGCGACTTTTTTAGCCGTTGTTTTCTTTGCAGCTTTTTTTGCTACTTTTTTAGCCGTCGTTTTCTTTGCGACTTTTTTCGCTGCTTTTTTAGCAGGTGCTTTTTTCGCGACTTTTTTTGCAGTCGTTTTCTTTGCAGCTTTTTTTGCTACTTTCTTTTTTGTTGTTTTCTTTTTGGCAGCTTTTTTTACTGTCTTTGCCATTTTTTTCTTAACAGCTTTTTTTGCAGTTTTGGCCGGCTTTTTTGCCACTGCTTTTTTCGCAACTTTTTTAGCTACTTTTTTCTTTTTCGCCATAATGAAGTAACTCCTGATGAATTAAGGACCTAAAATAGCACTAATTGGCTTGCATTGCCAAGTCGTGTCCTAGCTAATCGACTTAAATTCACTAGTCGCAATAACGACTCTTTGAATCTCTGAAGTCCCTTCGTAAATTTCAGTAATCTTAGCATCTCTAAAGAATCTCTCGACTGGATATTCTTTAGTGTATCCATTCCCACCTAATACCTGAATTGCTTGAGTTGTGGTCCACATTGCAGTCTCAGCAGCAAAAAGTTTAGCCTGAGCACTCTCTTTGGAGTAAGGCATTTTTCTATCTTTTAAAATACTTGCGTGATAAATCAAATGTCTTGATGCCGCAATTTTAGTACTCATGTCAGCAATTTTAAATTGAATCGCTTGCAGAGCCGAAATCGGCTTCCCAAATTGAACTCTTTCTGTTGCGTATCGCCGACAATATCTGAATGCACCTTCCGCA
>CATLVA010000038.1 GCA_950060715.1 uncultured Oligoflexia bacterium
CCTCCTGAATATAGAGCGCCCAAAAAATGGCTTGATCAATTTAAAGGAAAATCAGGAGAAAAAGTCCTCAAAGCTTTTGAAGATATCGATGCTTTATCGGGCGCTACTTTGACTGTAGGAAGTAGTATTAATGCTGTAAATAAAGTTTTAGCGCTTCATAAAATTCTTAAAAAATAGTTTTATTCAACATTCACGTTTGCAGAATCATTTGGGTCAGGAGATCCACTCGTTGAATTCGATTTCTGATCTTCTCTTTCCCCATCTATTTTTGCTCTTTCTTCGCTTGCTACTTGTTCTAAGAACTCAGAAGCGGTTCCTGAACAATTAAGATGACCTCGGTTGGCATCCTGATCAGATATACTGGAAAGTTCAAGCGGTCCGTTGTAATGCTTAGTGATCGCTGCCGTTAACACTATCGCATCCCTTAATAGTTCGGACCAATTGGTCGCACCAGGCATATTAAATCTTTCACTTACAGCTGCTCTATTCATTCTGGTTGTTTCTAGTACACAGCGCTTTGTTTCTTTATTATAAGAATAAATCGCCATCACTGTCTCATCTCCAAGTTTAACCTCTACAGCTTTGAAAGGAGTACAAAGCTCTTTGACTCTCTTGTATCCGTCTCGAACCCTGTCATAACCTTGAAGATTAGGGTCATAGCCTGGCAGGTATTTTTCCATTCCTTTAAGTAGTCTATTTTGACGGTAGTCTATGGCAGTATTATGGCGTTTAAAAAATTCGGAATGCTTCATAATGCAATGGCAAACCGATAGCGACTGAGCGTAAGTTCCACCCTCAACTTGAGGGAGGTTAGCACAAGATATCTTTTCATAATTTTGCTCACAAGATTGAGTGAATTTACGGGTACCATCCCATTTATTACCTTCAAAACCACATGTTTCAGTTTCATCTTTGGCATAAGAAACAAAGGCAGTAAGGATAAGTAGTGAGAGAATTAAATATTTCATACTATCCTTGTCGGTTAATGACTGCTTTTTCTTTAGTCATGGCCTCTAAGCTAAATACTTGATAATTTTATGTTTATGAAAGTATCACTTATTGGGGCAGGCCATACCCTGCAGAGATTTGTACGGAATTTTTCAAAGGTTTATGAGTTTAAAGCTAGTCATCGAGATCAGCTTTATGCGCTTGAAGACCGAATTGAAGGCGACCTCGAGCCTTTTTTAAGCTCAGATGCAATGGTGTTTTCTCTGCCTCCTTCACAGGCTGCGCTCAATCTCGTTAAGCAAATTGAGTTTGAGAAAAAATTTATTTTACTATCCAGTATCGGTGTTTACGAAAAAAACAATGGAGAGTTTGATGAAGAGGCCATACTTGGGGAGAACTCTCGTGCACAGCTTATCCGCGAAATCGAATTGGCAGCACAGGCGAAGCCTAGAGGAATTGTTTTTAGACTTGGAGGACTCTTTGATGAGGACCGCCATCCGGTTAGATCAATATTAAAAAGAAATAGCACTCCTGAAGCTCATGAGTTAATAAATTTTGTTCACACTGATGATGTTGGGATAGCACTAGACTGTATTTTAAAAAATAACCCTCAAAAAAACTGCTACAACTTAGTAGATATTAATCATCCTACCAAAGAGGAGTATTACTCCCAAATCGCTAAATCCTGGGGAGAAAACCCTATAAATTTTTCGCGAGAATCAACTCTAAGGTGTCAATTTTCTTCAAGTCGCTTTATAAAGGAATTTTCAACACCAGATAATTTTTTAAATAGAGTGAGATAAATGGAAACAGCACTTTTTTACACTTTGTTAGTTTATTTTGGTCTGCTAGTTGCTCTAGCAGTCTTTATGTCGGGAAGAATGGAGTCTGAAGAAGACTTTTTAGTTGGGGGGCGAAAATTTAATCTTTGGCTGACAACATTTTGTCTCTTTGCCACTTGGTTTGGAGCCGGAACATTGATTGCGGCAACGGATGAAGTAGCAGCAGAAGGTTTACAGGTCACAGCACTTGAACCTCTAGGAGCTGGAATGTGCTTAGTCTTTTCCGGGTTATTTCTTGCTAAGCCACTTTGGGAATTGAAGCTAATGACCTATGCGGATTTCTTTCGTGATAAGTTCGGTGTGAAACTAGAATTTTTAAGTGTGATGCTAAATATTCCTATTTATGTGGGCTGGATTGCAGTTCAGATTGTTTCTCTCGCCAATATCCTTGCAGTGTTTTTCCCGCTGCCTGTTTGGGCATTCATGATTGGTATTGCTCTTTTTGCTTGTTTTCTTACCGTGTCGGGAGGTATGTGGTCGGTTTCCATTACAGATAGTTTTCAATTATTGATTATCATTATTGGTCTTTTTTACTTACTATTTAAAGTTTCGGGCATGGTACCAGAAGGAATTATGGGGCTACTTGCAAATGTTGAAGCAGAAAAACTAATCCTTATTCCTCATGATAAAGCCTCTGATGTATTCAACTGGCTTGGGGTCTTTTGTATTTCTGCACTAGGAAATATGACGGGGCAAGATCTTGGGCAAAGAATGTTTTCTGCGAAAAGTGCACGAGTCGCAAAGCTTGGATGTTTAATTGCAGGAGTGGGTTATATAGTGATCGGCGCTATACCTGTAGTACTGGGACTTACGGCTTCTCAGACATTAGGTGAATACGAAGGCTCAGTTGTTCCGAACCTTATCAAATCTTATTTAGATCCAGTAACAGCGGTCATTCTAACTCTGACAATTATATCGGCGGTAGTTTCGACTATAACCTCTGCACTTTTAGCACCTTCAAGCATGTTGTCTCATAATTTTTTAAAGCATAGATATAAAGAGCTATCTACGCTCACTTTGTGTAAGTATGGAGTGTTAGTTGTTACAGCAATAAGCCTGGTGACTGCATTTGCGGGAGAGGATGTTTATGGTCTGTTAGAGGCAAGTTACGCTATAGGTTTTGTTGGATTTTTCGTCCCTGTAACAGTTGGACTGTATTCAAAAAAATTAAGTGAAAAGGCGTGTTTCGTTTCGGTAGGAGTCAGTATTCTTATTTGGCTTCCAGAATTATTTGGGCATGAAGAAATTCCTTACTCATTAGTTGCTGTGATTATTGGGTATCCGGTATATTTTCTTGCTTATAAGTATTACCAAAAAGCTTAAAAATAAAAAGGCCACTTAATTAAGTGGCCTCCTTTATTTGATTCGTATGTTTAAGACTTAGTCTACTACGTCTTCTACTGCATCTTCTGTATCTTCAGCTGCATCATCAATACTGTCACCAGCATCATCAACTGCTTGCTCGATGTTATCTCCTGCATCTTCTGCAGCATCTTCCATATCGCTATCGCAACCTACTAGTGCGAAGTTAAGTACTATAAGTGATAAAAATAAAGCTTTCTTCAATAATGACATATTATCCTCCTGTTTTCCGTTAAGCTTTTCTCTATAAATACACTTTTAAGTGATTATAGAGTTGTTGTTTGTTCATTGTAGATCTACCATCTAAATCTTTTTCTTGAGCTAGATTATAGAGTTCCTTATGAGTAATATTCTCAAAGTCTACCATAGGTTTTTGTGATCTACCCATCAAATTTCTTAATTCACGGTTGAGATTATCAAAATGAATTCTCTCAAGTCCAGTGAGAATAAGATCACTAAAATTTCTTTTTTGTTCCTCAATAAAGTTCATCATTTTCCTCTCTTTAAATTAGAACCAGTATTTAACAACTCCGTTTAATCCGTAGTTGTCAGCTTCATTACTTGCAGTTGCTGTGTAACGAAGATTTACACCAGCACTAATTTGTTCTTCTCCAATTTTAAATGGATGATCAAATCCAATATTTGGCATGATGGCCCCATAAAAGTTCTCGCTACTTCTGTTTTCATAAACTGTACCTAGACCCAATCCTACATATGAATGTTTAATGATAGGAGTGTCTCCTCCAAAATGGTAACTACCCTTAACAAATAGTTGAACTTGAGAGAGATCGTCTTTGTCGTCGCCTTCAAATTCTAATGTTGCTACCTCAAGTCCAATTCCATATGGAACTGCTATTTGGTATCCGGCTTCTACTGATGTAAAAGCGGCAGCGTCATAGCCGTTTTCTACAGGGTCAGAAGCTCCAACCATTAAAGCTAAATGTGGTTTATATAAACCAGAATCATTTAAATCTTTGATGTCTTCAATAGCATTTTCAAGAACGTTATTGTTCTCAGTGTTTTCTTGTGCGTAAACCCCTGTAGATCCCATAGCTAGTAGGGCAGAAAATAGTAATGTTGTGTTTTTCATTTGTCCTCCTTACATGTTTTCTATCTACGATTTTAGTCAGAATACTTTAAAAGGATTCTCGGCCTTGTCTAAATATTGTGTGGATATCTACAAAACTGAGGCAATTTACTTCATGTGAACAATTTTAAACATTTACTCAAAGGTTCTATGAATAAAAAACGTCAAGTTTCTTATTAAATAGAGAAGAACTTTTAACAGACAAAGGAGTCAAAATGAAACTTAAAGGAAGAAGAATTGCTATTCTAGCCGCTGATGGATTTGAGCAGTCAGAACTATTTACTCCTCTAGATACTCTGAAAAATGAGGGAGCACAAGTAGAAATAGTCTCATTAAAAGATGGAGAGATTAAGGGATGGAGTGACGGATCTTGGGGGAAGTCTATTGATGTAGATAAAACTGTGGATGCGATTAAAGCTGATGACTATGATGGACTTGTCCTTCCCGGTGGAGTTATTAATCCTGACTTATTAAGAAAAAATGATAGAGCGGTAGAATTTGTAAGAGAATTCTTTACTGGCGAAAAACAAAAACCAGTAGCCGCCATTTGTCATGGTCCGTGGACATTAATTAATGCCAAAGTTATTGAAGGAAGAAAAGTCACTTCTTATGATTCAATCCGAATGGACCTTGAAAACGCAGGAGCAAGTTGGGTTAATGAAGAGGTTGTCGTAGACAACGGACTTGTTACTTCTCGAACACCTGAAGATCTAAATAGCTTCACCAGTAAAATGGTAGAAGAATTTAGAGAAGGTGCTCATAGGAAGGAGTCATAAAAATGGATTTCATTAGAATTTTATTTTCAATTCTATTGCCGCCACTTGGAGTTTTTCTCCAAGTCGGTTTAGGCAAGCATTTTTGGATAAATATATTATTAACAGTTCTAGGGTATATCCCTGGTATCGTCCACGCTGTGTGGATTATTGCTAAGAAGTAGGTTATGGCAAAATTAGGTTTATTAGTTGCAGCGATTATGTTGGGCTCATGCTCAAGTATGTATTACAACACGATGGAGTTTTTCGGCCAAGAGAAGAGGGATCTTTTAAGGTCTAATCTTTTAGAGCTTGGAGAAGATCAAGAAGAGGCTAAAGAAGAGTTCGAAGATGTACTATCAAAAATTCGTTCTAAATATTATTCAGTGGATGGAGATTTAGAAAAGTCTTATGACAGACTTAAAGGTGATTACAAAGACCTTGAAGACGAGGTTTCAGATATTTCCGATCAAGTTGAAAAGGTGAGTGAACTAGCTGAAGATCTTTTTGATGAGTGGGAAGATGAAGCAGATGATTTTAAAAATAAATCGTATAGGACCAAAAGTTTAAAAAAACTTGAAGCTACTAAAAAGAAGTTTGCAAAGGTTAAAAAATCAGCCGTAGCAGTTGAAAGTAAGATGCAAAAGTCGCTGTCTGTGTACAAAGAACAAGTTGTCTTTGTAAAACATAATTTGAATGTTTCAGCAATTGCTACTTTAAATACTAAACTGGGTTCATTAGAAACTGAAATGAAAGATTTGATTGGAGATATCGAAAGTTCAATTAAAGAATCGAACGAGTTAATTAAAAATCTCTAAAAGAGGAGGACATATGAAAAACACAGATAAAATAATTAAGATCGCAAAAGATATTGGGTATGCATTCATCGTGACTCAAACAGATGGTTTGATGGGGCGTCCTATGAGGATGGCCGAAATTACAGAAGAAGGGAAAGCATATTTTTATACCGTTTATGAAACCAACAAAGTTGATGAGATGGAGAGAAACCCAGATGTATTAGTCTTGTTTGCGGATACCTCTGGACAAGACTATATTTCGGCCCAAGGAAAGGCATCGTTTAGTTTTGATAATGATAAAATAGATGAGTTTTGGTCAGTTGCCAATAATGCATTTTTTACTGAAGGTAAGAAGACCAAGGGGCTTTGTTTAATCGAAGTTAGCATGACTCATGTGGAAGCATGGGACACAACTAAAAACATGCTCCAGATTGCTTGGGATATTAGTTTCAGCATGAGAGATGGTCACCAAGCTAATTTAGGTGAGCAAATCTCAGCTGACTTTCATTGATTTAGTGGCTCCTTAGGGCGCCACCATCAATGGCAATACTTTGGCCGGTGATATAGCTTCCTTTCTCACTGGCCAAAAAACACGCTAGATCAGCCAACTCTCTTGGGTCTCCAAGCCTTGCAGCAGGGACCATTTCACGAATTTTATCTTCACTTAAATTGAGGTTTTTAATTCTATCAGTATTGGTATAGCCCGGTAGAAGGATATTGAAAGTAATTCCGTCTTTAGAATATTCGTTAACTAGAGACTTAACTAGCCCTGGAAAACCAGCACGAAACGCGTTGGAAGTTGTAAGCCCCGCAAGCGGCTCTTTGGCAGCGATACTAGATACCATAAGAATACGACCAAAATTTTCTTTTTGCATTTGAGGGAGCACTTCATGAATGGCTTCGATCGGACTCATCCAAAGACTCTGATAATCTTTATGCCATTGCTCTACACTTGTTTGATCAAAATTATTCTTTTCAGGACCACCCGTGTTGGTGATTAGAATATCAATTTGTCCCATTTTCTCTTTGGCCTTAAGTGCTAGGTCTCTTGCTGCTCCTTTAACCGAGAGGGCACAGGCAATATAGTGAGCGGCATTTATTTCATAAGCAGCTCTTTTTAAATTTTCTTCTGTTCGAGAACTAATGCAAACTTCAACTCCTTCGCGGATTAATGAGTCTGCGATCGCCTTACCGATTCCTTGGGATGAACCCATGACTAAAGCTTTTTTACCTCTAAGATTTAATTCCATAATATTTACCTTAAAAAATCTTCCTGTTTTAGACCCAGCCACTCTAGTGCATTTAGGGCCAATAGTTTTTGTTTGATTTTATCGTTTACTTCTAAGTTATTTATCAATGCGCCAGGGTTGTGTTCTCCTAGTGGAAAAGGGTAGTCAGTACCCATGGCGACTTTATCTTCCCCAATCAGTTGAACCAAATACCGTAGAACTTGCTGGTCATGGACAAGACTATCAACCCAAAAATGGCCTAAATACTCTTTGGGGTTTATTGGATTGTCTTTAGCACAAAGATCTGGTCTGACATTAAAGCCATGCTCAATTCGACCAATGGTCATTGGAAAACTTCCTCCTCCATGAGCGAACGCCACTTTAAGTTTAGGAAATTTCCTAAAAACTCCACCAAAAATCATAGAGCAAATAGCGCGAGACGTTTCAGGCGGCATTCCCACTAACCATGGAAGCCAATACTCTTCCATCTGTGCTTTTCCCATCATATTCCATGGATGAACAAAAAGACACATGTCTCTCTCTTCGAGGGCGGCATATACATCAAATAGTTCTTTGGCGTTTAGATTCCAATCATTCACATGGGAGCCAATCTCAACTCCAGGAACTCCCATCTTATGCAGTCTTTCTATTTCTTGAACGGCAAGTTTTGGAGACTGTAATGGAAGCGTCCCAAGTGGGATAAATCTCTTTTTATGTTTTTCACAAACAGAATAAATATGATCGTTCAGATACTGCGATATATATTGCCCGTCAGAAGGTTTAGTCCAATAACAAAACATCACCGGAACTGTAGAAAGAACCTGAACATCTAGCGAGTAAGCATCCATGTCTACAATTCTTGATTCAGCGTTATAGCAATTTTTATGGATCCTTCTGAAAAATTTTCCAGAATCATCTACCATATCAGCACCACAACAATCAGCCTGCTCATGAAGTTGGATAAAACCACCATAACCAAAGCGGTCTTTGAATTTAGGAATTTCAGGGGGAAGAATATGGGTGTGGATATCGACTTTAAACATTACCACTCTTTCCCATTTTGATGACCACACTCACATTTAGTATGCTCAGAATTATAATAACGATTAAAGACTGCACCAAAATCAGTTTCGATATTTTTAAGGTTAAAAAATTCTTCGTAGAGTTTTTTTCCGCATTTTTTACAATACCATTGCAGGCCATCTGAATCTTGCGGTGAACGGGTTTTTTCTATAACTAAGCCTACAGAGCCTGCACTTCGTTGAGGAGAATGAGGGACACCTGCTGGAAGCATAAAAATTTCTCCGGCCTTAATAGGAATTTCTTCAAATTCAGACTTCTCGTTTATAATACGAAGAAATATCTCACCCTCTATTTGATAGAAAAATTCATCTGTTTGGTTCACGTGAAAATCCGTTCTTGCATTAGGACCCCCAACAACCATCACAATAAAATTTGAATCTTTGAAAACAACTTTATTTCCAACAGGAGGTTTTAGAAGTTCTCTATTCTCTTCAATCCATTGCATGAACGAAAAGGGTTTTTCTAGTCTTGAGTATTGAGCTTGCATTATTGTTCACCTAGAGCAGCTATGCATTTTAATTCAATTGCTATAGGTGTTGGGAGACAATTTATTTCTAAGGTCGTCCTGCAAGGAGGATTATTTCCGAAGTATTCTTTCCAAAGTTCATTATAGATAGGGAAGTCATCTTTCATGTTGGTTAAAAATACTGTGACATCAACTAAGTCCTCCCATTTTGCGTTGGAGGCTTCTAGGATTTGGCGGACATTATCAAAAACACTACGGCATTGAGTGGCGATATCGTATTTTACGATTTCTCCCTTCTCATTTAGCTCCACACCGGGAATTTCTTTTGAGCCTTTTTTTCTAGGTCCTACACCGGATAAAAATAGAAGATTTCCTACTTTCCTAGCGTGAGGGTAGGCTCCGACAGGTTCTGGTGCCGTTTGGGAGTTGAATACTTCAGACATAGTTAACCTTTTTTCTTGAAATACTACATACTTATCTTACTACTGTTGATATGCAGTGAGTCAGGGGGCCCGGGTTTTTACAAAACTGCGATTATTGCGTTTAATTAACCATATGAAACTTTTAATCCTAATCTTTATCTTGTCGCCCGCCATGTCGCTGGCCAATA
>CATLVA010000039.1 GCA_950060715.1 uncultured Oligoflexia bacterium
AAAGGAGGTTATTTGACTGAAATACGAGCATACAAACAATTACTAAAAAATGTCGCCGACTATGGCCACGGCATTTTTACTTTAACCATGCTTCAAGACCTAAAAGAAAGGAATGCTATGAAAAAGTGGATTACGGGTAACAAGGGCCTATTCACAGGCTTTATAACTCCACCACGAGAAATCAAGATCCATGTTTTAACAAAGAAAGGAATGAAGCATTTTGATGGCCAAGATAGCTTATCAGAAGGAAATGTCTATTCCACCTTCCTAGATATGGCAATTGTAAATTCTTACATGATTGAAGTTGATGAGTTCACTCAGTACAAAAACGAGCCTCATATTTCTATTCAAGTCCAAGAAAAGAAAATCGGGATTGTGTCTTACTCGTGGGGATTAAGCGAAAAACTAGCTGATATTGACCAGCTCATCACCACTAAATTTCTTCAAAAATACTACTTAAAACAAGTTAGACGAAACATTTTCTCTTTCTCTCAGAGTGAGAAAAAGAGAGCTATAGAGCTTTTAAAAAATGCTCATATCCCAATTGCTTTTAAATATTATCGAAAACTGTAGGAGGTATTCAATGTCACAAGCAAAGCAAGAAAAAACTTATGTATTAAAACTAGACCTCTCTAATCCTATTTATAAGGAATTTCACGAGAAAGTCCAAAAAGAACTCGCTATAGTCAATGCACCTGTCCAAGCAATCGCTAAAGAGCTTGGAAAAAGAGTTAAGACTAAGCTTAACAAGGAATCCGATGTTGTTATTGAGATGCTGGGTAATATGCCTGAATCTAAAAGAGATGATCTAATGTATCGCCCACTAGGAGAGGAAGAAATTAATGAACTTTGTTACAAAGGGTTTTGTCTTACTCATCCCGAAGAGAAAGTTTCTCAAAGTGCATTTTGGAGACAGAAAGTTGGCAATATGAAAAGCCCACAGAAAGAACTCAAGAAATTTGAAGAGGTCGCTTTAAAATATTATCAAAGTTTATCGTCTATTTAAAATGAATGAGAAAGTCACCACCTATATAACACAAGTAAATATACGTGGTGACCCAAATATTCTTCGTCCATTAATTGGCGCAGGTTAATGACCTGGACATTTCCTATTCACTGAAATGGAGTCCTTGGACGCCACTTTCTCGAAAAAATGTACTCACAAGGCGGAAGCCCACATTGTTGTTCCGATTAGACGGCGTGTTGTTGTTGCGATTAGCCGACCGCAAGTTCCTAGCATTGTTGTTCCAGCTGCCGCCACGGATAACGCGGTTAGAGCCAGTTTCAGTCATTAACCTTATTCATTAAATAAACTCCTTCTAAGATTCTTTGTATTTCCATGAGAAATATGGGCAAGAATGCTTTTTACTGAATTGACAAATTTCTCCTCAGATATATCTCCTGATTTAAACTCCTTTTCTCTTCTTTTTATTTTTCTTTTTGAACGAACCAAGTTTTCTCGTTTCAAACGTATCAGTGATGGAAATATACGATGTCCTAAAAAAGGAACTCCTTCACTAACAGGTGCAATTCTTGTCACTTTTTCTTTTAATTCTAGCTTCAATTTAAAACGACAAAAATCTTCTATTTTTCCCAGTAGTTCTTTAAGAAATCTTTTATCATCGTGAAAAGAAATAAAATCATCCATATATCTAACGTAGCCCTTCACTCCCAGAAAATCTTTTAGATAGTGGTCTAGCTCGCCTAAGTACAAATTAGCAAAATGCTGGCTTGTTAAATTTCCAATCGGTAACCCCTTGCCTTTTTCAACGTACGCAGGACGATGGTTAACAATCTCAGAAGCCAATTTCATAAAGGCTTCATTTTTTCCGAACATTTTTCTTAAAATATCCAGCATGATTTCACAATCAATGCTTTCAAAGTATTTTCTAATGTCACATTTCAAGAAATATTTGTATTTTTTTGATAGGCTTTGAACCTTTTTAATTGCCTTATGTGTTCCCTTGTCCTTCCTACAAGCATAAGTGTCGTAAATTAATCTTCTTTCTATCTTGTCTCCAATGACATTTATTATCGCATGATGAACAACTCTATCCCTAAAATCAGCGCTACAAATATTTCTTTCTTTTGGCTCATAGATCTTGAATATATTAAAACCTTCTGGTTTATACGTTTTAGAAGACAATTCTTTTTGTAACAAAACAATTTCACTCTCAAGGTCAAAGTAAAACTTGGCAACTTTATACTTGTCTCTTTTCCCTCGATATGCTTTTTGGGATGCTAAAAGCAAGTTCTCAAACGTAACAATTTCATTGAAGATTTCATCTTGCATAATTTTTATTCTGCTGTTTTATCCATCCCCCAATCATTTTACCCACGGTATCAATTGAGTATGTAAAGTGCTTAAATGTCTTTAGAGAAACAAATTTTCTTTCGTAACAAATACGGAATAATATTCTCATTTTTTCTAGCTTGAGGTTCACCTTTATCAATATTTCTTTTTTATTCCTCCCGTAACGGGCTTCGATTAAATCCTCAACTATATCAAGTGCATAATTTTCAATTCTTTGTGAAATTGTGAACCTTACTTTCTTAGGGACTTTTTCCATTGTGGGAAGTAACCATGCAACAAAATCCATCCATTTTACAAAAACTGGAAGTTCGGCATTTTTATCATGCACTTGGGGCCTCAACTTTTTGCCCCTTTCCAGAAAGCAAATCTAAGACCTGAGTTCCATACTTTTGAATTTTCCCTGGACCAATGCCATCTATCTGAGAGAGCTGGTTTAAGCTTGTTGGGTTTTTAGAAACAATCTCGGCCAATTGTTTATTCGTAAATACAATATACGACGGAACTCCATCCTTCTTAGAGGTTTCATACCTCCAGCTTCTAAGATTATTAAATATCGCCTCATTTGATTTATTTATTAATTCTTTCCAGGACTCATCCTTTACCTTTGGTGAACTATTGTCGTTCTCTTTTGAAAGAGTCTTTATATCCTTATCGGAAACCGTATAAGTGATAACCAAGACAAGATAAGGGTCTCCATTTTTCTCAATCACATAATCTTTCATGGAAACAAGGTTTTTACTTATTAAAAAATTTTGTACTTCTTGATCGTCAAACTTCCCCAAAGAATTACTAAACTCAAGGGTGAATACTTTAAGTAGCATCCATACCTCCTTGTTATTATCAATTCTACAATACGTAATATATTAAGTATTTCTTTTTTTAGTTAAATGTTCTTTCAGGAAAAATTGCAGAAGTAGTCAGTGATTTTAAATATTTATTTCATCGGAAAATTTCTAAACATCATTTTTCTTGTTTTTTATATAAGAAAAAAAGTAAGTGGTTTCAAAATGTCACTACTTAAAAAAATCGCCCCCTTGGTTTTGCTGACGCCAAACCCAGGGGGCGAAGTTAAGTGTAAAAGGTTAAAAGTGTTTAGTGTAATGTCCTCACAAGGCGGAAGCCCACACCGTAGCCGATACGACGGCGTGCCGAGGCTGCGAAAAGCCGACCGCAAGTACCCAGCACCGCTGCCCCAGCCGCCGCCACGGACAACGCGGCCAGAGCCAGTAGACGCACCAGTAGGATTCATACCTCCAGATGGCGACTTAGTGTACCAATCCTGTGTCCATTCCCATACGTTACCATGCATATCATAGAGTCCATTGCGATTTGGGTTATTAGCATAATTTCTCATGGGTCCAACTGGATGAGTTTTACTCCCAGAGTTTCCACTGTAGATAGCATATTCGCTCAAGAAGGTGGCATTATCACCAAACGAGTAAGCTGACTGTGTTCCAGCTCTAGCAGCATACTCCCACTCAGCTTCTGTTGGTAGACGATAATTCATTCCTGTCTTAGCATTAAGAAGAGCAATAAAGTTTTGGACATCATTAAAAGACACTCTTTCAACAGGGTTGTTTGGACAAAGAGTCTCAACTGCGCCTGTTGTATGGCTTATTCTACTTTCAAAGCTTAGAGGACAATGCTCTTGATTTTTGAAATGTGATGGGTTTTTACCAGTCACTTCAAAATACATCGCCTGCGTCACTTCAGTTGTCATCATTTCATAATTATAAGTAATTGTGACGTGTCTTTGTTTCTCATCACTATGTCTGTTTGGCTCAGTTTCAGGAGAACCCATTGTGAATGAACCTCTATAGATAGGAGCAAACTCCATTCCTAAGATGCCTCCACTTATATAACCCAAAACGGAGTCAATTTTTTCTCGTATTTCGCTGTTTTTAAGAGTTGAGAAAATATAACCTACGATTTCTCTAGTTCTTACTGAGGTTGTATCTCCATAGCGATCTCTTAGAAATGCGTAAATGGCCTCATGAAACATTAACGCTGCTTTATCTGCTTCTGAAAGCTTTGCATTGTTAAAAAGGTGTTGGTTGATAAGAATGGCCCCATAATAAGTAAAATTTGCTAATTGCACATATTTTATAGTTCCTCCAAGGCAATCTCTTGCTGGTGGACGAACACGATAAAGGGCGTCATCAATGATTTCAAGGTCAACATCAACCTCCCTAATGTTGTCTTCCACTTCTTCAAAATAAGGAAGTAGTCTTTCATAAAGATTTTTATTAACTGAAAAAAGCTTTACCTTTTGAGCATCAACAATTTCTTGATAATCTCGGCTACCAAAAGTTTTTAATTGAAGAAGAAACTCTTTTTCTGCTTCGTATAGATCTACTAGCTTAACCCAACGAATGGTTTGAAGCTGGTCTTTGTTTTGGCAAACCCAAGTTCCGCCCCCATTTCCTGCCCCGTCAGCACGGGCCTGTAGTCCGCGCACTCCTCTAATTTGGGGAAGCTCACGCAACCTAGTTGCATCATCTTTAATTTCTTGAGCGAATCCACTCATTCCTTGAAGCCCCAATGCCAAAAGCATTGTCCTTAAAAATGTTCGTTTCATGATAAACCTCCATCAGTTTTAGTTAGTGAAAAAAGTTGAACATTCAGTTGATAAGTTTCATTGGACTTTTTATTTGGAGCTTCAAACTCAGCAATAAATTCATCCACGAAATTCCTTATTTTCTTTTTTGCGTCTTTCATTTTTCCTTTTTGGATATTCATACAAAAGCTATTGTATTCTCTTTGATTTATGTCTTGTTTCTTGATTTCTTCTGATGCCATTAAACTCATTTTTTGGTGATATTCTTCGACTGCCTTAGATGGAACATCAATTTTATTTTTGATATGTCTGTGGGTCTTTTTGAGTTTTTCCTTTTCTTCACTTACAAAACCAAGAGTTATTAGCCTCTCAATAACTTCTTCGATTTCTCTTTTAGTTGTTTTTATCCTTAATTTTTTCCTTATCCATTCAGCATCATTTTCAAAGTCTTTTCTTTCAAGCATTGTTCTCACAATTGAATGAAGAGGATTTTGAAAATATTTGAAATTTTCAATTTCAACAACTTGAACTTCTTCCTTGTTAGGTCTTAAGTGATTCAATCTCTTGTAGTAAATATCTTTCTCTTCTGGTGTCTTAGCCTTTTCAAGATCAATGAGAGTTTCAAAGTACATGGCCTCACCAGTAGAAAAGTCGAGAGACTTAATAATCCCTGGGATATATTTTTTAGGAACAGTTCTTTTTCCTGCTAAAATTTGCTGTAATCCACCATGGGAACTAAGTCCCATCTGAGTGGCCCATGCTCTAATTGAAAAAGAAGGGTTTTTGAGTTTCTTCTCATTAAACTTCTCAGAGAGAAGTTTATTGGTTTCAAGAAACATATAAGTATTAACCATAATTAAATCCAAAGTTATTTTCAGTTTCAAAAATTCTTTGCTCTTATATTTCATAAATGTATCGAAAACAAGATTTAAGAAACAAACTGGATACTAAATGTGCCACCATATAAGAATTACAAACCAAAAAGGTAGCCCTTAACCAACTGTTTTCATTATTTCTGCTATATCTAAATATTGAGAATCCTTGTCTATCCTTCTATTTTTTTTAAATGGATGTGTTTTCTTTTCTTCTTTATCCACATTAATATCTGCTAATTAAAATTACTTAATATATTACGTACTCAATATATTACGGAGAAACGAAAATTGATTTGTGGATGATAAAAGAATTAATGATAAACTTCGCCAAGTAGGTTCAACACTTCGTTCTATACGAATGGATAAAGACTGGACTCTTGAAGATACTGAAGAACATGGATGGCATGATTGGAAATATCTTCAAAAAATTGAGTCAGGAAGAAATATCACACTCGCAACTCTTTTCAAAATATCCGATTTTTATAAAATTTCACTTTCACAAATTTTTAAGGATCTATAACTCTCTTCAATTAATTATTTTTCATATCTAACTTATCTTCCTTCGGACACTTTAGAATAATTCATCCAATGAACTTTAGGAGCAAACTTGAATCCTTTGAGATTGTCATTAATAGCGACATAAAGAGTCATATTTTTATCTTCGACTTCCTTTCCTGCTTTTAGAAAGACGCTTCTACTATGTCGGTATTCCCGTTCAAGTTTCCAACTTCTCTCATTAGATTTATGAGATGGCCCTTTAATTTTATCGTTTTTCCCATAACATTCCATCTTCATTAAGTCGTGTACATAAGCATCAAGCTCCTTTGGCACAAACCTAAATAGCGCACAATCACTTTTAGCGCGGTAACTAACAGTGTACTGGACTTTATACAACTTTCGGCCATTTCCCCAAAGAGGGTAATAGTCTTTTGCACCAACTGATTTGATTTTAAAGATTAAGTCAATATTTCTTCTTGTTTGAAGTTTCCAACCTTTCTTGTGGTAGAAGTGACTAAGAATATTTTTATGAATCTCGTCCTCTATTTGAGTATTATTCTTCGCTATACTTGAATACAAATAAATTGAACCTACTGCAAAAACGAAAAGCAAAACTTTTTTCATTATTCCCCCTTTATAATTGGATAAACTCCAAATTTATAACCATCGTAGTCCTTTGGAGACTTCCCTTTAGCTTTCATAAGCCTGGCCATAGTTTTATCATGGCTCCATTTTTCTTCACCTGTTACTGGTTCACGAAGTCCTTTATATTTTCTCTTATCCTTATGGCACTCACTACTCGAAGAGGGCCAAATACTTCCATCTATCCAATCGCTAGGATCTGAAAAAGTTCTCTTTAAGCCTAAAGAGTCGGACTCTCCTGGTTCCCACGAATTGCTGCCAAATTCCTTTAATAGCTCTTTTGTCCACCCACCAGTGAGTGATTGAGGTATTATCGGCCTCAGATCATTCGCTTTTAGCAGTTCTTCTCTAAAGGGAAGAGTTACAACGCTTTTTCCACTCATCTCAAAAACAGTCTCATCAAATGTATCAAGTCTTAACTCCGTACCATTGAACTCAAAGGCATTTTTTGGACAGCTCACATGAAAATTCCAATCAATTACCACTCCCGACCACAAAACCCCCTTAAGTACCTCTACCTTGCTCTTAACTTCTGTCACAAAAATACCTGGGGAGTTTTCATTACAAAAATCTTGAGTCAACTTGAGGATGATTGGAGCCTGTCTTAGCGAAGAGCTTCTATATAACTCTTCAAAGTGATCTGCTTTGAGCTTCCTCTTTTTTCTTAGAAGATCAGTTTCCTTCACTCCATCTGTCACCTGGCCACTAATAAAAATCCCATTAGAGAACCTTGAAATAAGCTTCAACTTATCATTTAACTTCAAATTCTAGCCTCACTTAGCTTCATTCCTCTTTTCGTCCTATGTTAAAAATTCCCATAGTTTTTCCTATAGAATCTCCTATAGATTAGTACAATTTTGCATAAAATGCAATCCTCCCCCCTCTTAACGGAGTTATGAATGGGGGGTGGATGCACTCCTTTGGAATTAGAAAAAGGCCATAAATTCAACAAGATAGAAACCTCCAAACTCCCCACCAAAACATATAAAAATAAGTAATTTTAAGGAAAATAAAAAAGGCTCCCAATTCTGGAAGCCTCTATTATGCAGGAATTAAAAAAAAGTTAGGCCATAGCTTGACCGTTAATGTACTCGGCTGCTTTTTGGGCTTGTTGACTAGCTTGAACAATAAGCGTCGAGTCATTTTTAAAAGCCTCAAGCCAAGACTTGATATAAGCCGCTTGGTTATCATGTACCTTTGGAGAGATCCCCGACAAGCTACATAAAAATGCGCTACCAATTTCGGCGACTAACTCCTCTTTTGAATAGGCATGATCTCCAAACTTTTTACTTTTCAATAATGATTTTCTTTTAAGCCTTTCTTCGGCTCCTGTGGAATGTACCAACTCGTGAAACAGCGTAGAGTAATATTCCTCAACAGAATGGAAGTTATTTTTTTCTGGCATTATGACCTGATCTGCTTTCAAACGATAGGCAGCACTTGAGAAACCATGCTCTATGCTTGGTGCATCTTCATATCCGCTAACAATGGACTCCGCTTTTTCGATAGGCTCAAAATCTATCCCCTTAAATTCCTCACTTACAGGCTGATCTATTCCCTCAATTTGGCGAATATTAAAAACAGTGTACGACTTTGCAAAAGGTCTTTTTGCTTCTTCTTCGGTGCTGTCCTTCTCTTTTTCAGAGTCTTTTTTCTCATCTGGAAAACTCCAAAAAATAATAGGAAGCCCTTTTTCTCCTTTCCGAACTTTTCCCCCCATCTCTCTAGCTTGGTTAAAAGTTAGCCATTCATTTGAATCAAACCCCATCATATAAGTTAAAATGGCATTGATTCCTCTATACGGTTTTCCCGTTTTTTTATTTATATGTGTTCCTAATTCTGCACACTCCCCACCCCAAGACTTTTGCCAAGGAACAACTCCACTTTCTAGTTTTTCAATAATTAAACTTGTAACTCTGTCATAAATTTTACTTTTCATAACGCTATACTCCTTATTTAAGATTTTAAAATGCGCATCCCTCTTAGGGACAAGAGCAAGCGTTCAGGAAAGGAACGGAGGTCAAGAAGAAAAATAAAAAACCTAGAAGTCCGAGAGGACTTCGTGAGCCAAGGTTTTTCTTTTTTTGTTCTTGAGTGGAGAGAGTTTTCTGATAAGCTGAGGCGTCCCCTAAGAGGGAGCAAAGCGACCTTTCATTAAAAACGCCAAAGGCGTCTAAAAGAAAATGCCCTCACTTCGAGGGCATTAGTAATCATTTGAATTAAGTGC